>CAUTMO010000009.1:0-34130 GCA_963539815.1 uncultured Candidatus Saccharibacteria bacterium
GTTTTCTCTTTGGCTAGACATAGACACCTATTGATTTTATTACGTTATTATTGTAAAATAGCAGAATGCCAGAATCACATAATCCATATTTAGGCGACTATTGGCGAGATGACGTCGAATGCGCTAAACTACCCGCCAAGGAAGCTGATTACCTATTTTTTCAGGAAAACCCAAATAATCCAAAAAGAGGGCTAAGAGCGGAACCTACCCGCCGAGCTAAGGATATGTGCCAAAGATGTCCAGCCTTAAAGCAATGTTTGGAAGACGCCCTTAACCATCCAGGATTAGCAGAATACGGAGTACGAGGAGGAAAGTCTGCGCGTGAACGTCAAGAAATATTACGATTAGGTAAAAATGCAATAAACAAGGCAATTGAATCGGCTGGAAAATAATCGCCAGAACTCTTGTTTTTCGTTGTCATTTCTGCTACAATTCTAAGGAACATTACCAAAGACAGTGGCGACTTGACGTAAAACAAGTATAAAAATGCCACCGAGGGATGAAACTAACAGTTTTATTTGACGTCTTTGGTAGTGCGAGAATCAAAGACGTTTTTTGATTCTCCATTACCGCACGTTAACAAATTGGCACATAACAAATTAACTCAATCAAAGAAAGGATTTTTATGGCAATTTCACGCGATAAAAAACAAACTTTGGTTGCTGAACTGACAGAGCTATTAAAAGACGCTAAGGGTACGGCTTTTGCTCGATATCAAACCCTTACCGTTGCCGACCTACAAGAACTACGCAAGGCAGCTCGCGAAGCGGGCGTTACCATCAAGGTTGTTAAAAACCGACTGGTGCGCGTAGCTCTTCAGGAAATCGACACTTACAAAGAAACCGACACCAGCTTATTGGTTGGTCAATTGGTTTACGCTGTAAGCGCCGAAGATGAAGTTATGCCAGCAAAGGTATTGGACACGTTTGCAAAAACACATCCAGCATTACAACTTGCAGGTGGCTTCTCAGGCGAAGGCTTGGCAATTAGCGAAGCTGACGTTAAAGCATTGGCAGGCCTACCAAGCAAAGACCAACTCGTTGCTCAAGTGGTATCACAATTACTATCACCAGTACACGACACAGTCAACGCGCTTGGCGGCAATTTGCACGGACTTTTGGACGGCATCGAAGCCAAAGCTACTGCTTAAGTTTAGCAATCAACACTAGTAACGTTGCAACAATCGCAACAATATAATAATAAAGGAGAATATCAATGGCTGATATTAAGAAATTGGCTGAAGAACTTGTAAAATTGACAGTTCTAGAAGTTAACGAATTGAAAAATCATCTTAAAGAAGAATACGGCATCGAGCCAGCTGCTGCAGCTGTCGCTGTTGCTGGTCCAGCTGCTGGTGGTGACGCTGCCGCTGCTGACGAAAAAACTGAGTTCACAGTTACTTTGAAAGACGCTGGTTCTCAGAAGGTTGCAGTCATCAAGGCTGTTAAGGAAATCACTGGCCTAGGTCTAGGTGAAGCAAAAGCTATCGTTGACGGCGCTCCAGCACCAGTCAAGGAAAAAGTTTCTAAGGACGAAGCTGAAGCTGCAAAGAAAACTTTGGAAGACGCTGGCGCTACTGTCGAGCTTTCATAATTTGTTATATAACGCCAATTTGTTTCGTTTAATCACCGTCCGCTATGGGCGGTGATTTTTATGTCGCCAATCTTAATATCACGAATCACACGTCAATTTCAAGAGTAAAATTTGCAACACTTTTTTATTCATATCTTATAGCGCTGTGGAAAATTGGATAAAAATAGATAACGCGACTTGATATAAATGTAAGGATATGCTATATATTAGTTAAGTATTATAAAAAATAGACAAAGGAATTGCGAGAACCATGTCTGAATTACCAGAAAAGCAAATTAAGCGTCTGAGGACACTTATTCAAGAGGCGGAGACCAATTTAGCTGCCGCAAAAGAATTATTGATTAGTATTATTGGCGATGATGGTCAAGTTGTTACGCCAAAAACTTCGTCAGATAACGTAGCAGGAAAGATTATCGAAGGCGTGTTTGACGGACAAATGATGCTCAGCCCTGATGGCAAAAATTACCCAATCCCAGCCAACTACGCTTCAAAGTCGAAGCTGGTTGAAGGCGACTTGATGAAATTGACAATCGCTGAAGACGGCAGCTTTATTTATAAGCAAATCGGTCCTGTGCCTCGAAAACAAGTCATCGGAACACTTGTCCAGCACGACGGAATTTACTACGTCGAGGCTTCTGGTCGCGAATATCGTATTTTACTTGCTAGCGTAACTTACTTCCGAATTAACGTCGGCGACCAAGTTACAATCATCATCCCTGAAGACAATCCTGACGCAACTTGGGCTGCTGTCGAAGCTGCATTGTAAATATTATGCTACCGAGCGAGTTCTTGCTCAGTTACGCCAGTTTTAACGCTGATAATAAGCCTTTTATTGAATGTCAAGTTGGTGATAAAATTGAGCGTTATGAATTATTTGGACAAGATTTATCTCTTAAGTTCGATTTTTCTGTTAAATATTGCGCGGGTTGGGTGGATTTTGAGAATCGCTGTAGCCAAATTTGCCCAGATCACGCCACGGTTGATGAAAAGTATGAAAATTGCCTAAAATGCCGCGACAAAACCGGCTTTAATCCAGCATTTTATAATGCCAATTCAGTTTCTACCCAACAAGAAAAAATCAATCAAAATCCGCACTTTGTTTACTTGGCGTACTTCGCGCCGAACGTCATAAAAGTTGGAATCTCGCAAGAAGAGCGCGGAATTCGAAGATTATTGGAGCAGGGAGCGCGATTGGCCGTAAAATTAGAAACGTTTTCTTCGGCATTGATCGCCAGGCAATACGAGGCGAAAATTTCCAAGCTGGATGGAATAGTTGAAACTCTGCCAGTTCACAAAAAGCTGGAATTGATAAAACAAGCGTTTAACCGTACTGACGGCGAGCGGGAATTGCGACAAAAATTACTTGAAATTGAGCAGAAAATTGGCGTGTCGTTTCCGAAATCCAAGCTAATTCCTTGCGAAGATTATTTTCAAACCGCTGGCGTTGATTTGTCACGTGTCGTTTTAATGAAGGACTATAGTCAATTGGTCGGACATGTACGCAACGTCATCGGCTCAATTGTCATCACTGATTACGACGGTCAACTGCTGGCTTATAATATCAAAAAGCTTATTGGTTATCGGGCACAAAAAGTTGACGGAGAAATTGAACTGGATTTACCAACCGAGCAATTAACGTTATTTTAAAAGACACAAAATCTCCTTTTTAACAGAGATGACATTATTATTGTGATATATTTTTGACAAAATTACTTGACATTTTATTCTATTATTGATATATATATATTAGCTTTCACAACGTGTGTTAGCTTGCGTCAAATCGACGCACCGTTTTGCGGAGGATTTATTTTCTCCGCCCGACTCCCGAAGGAGTTATCATGGCTTACTTCGACGGACAGCCTGCTGTTGTACACAGGTCTGGAGGGATGATCAACGTCTACTACGGCGGAGCTTTCACTCCAGATGGATATGGGCATGGACACGTCAAAGCCACCGGCGGCCCCCTGGGCGAGAATATCGTCTATTGGAGGCTGCCTGAGAGCGAGGGTGGCCAGGTTATCGTCGACAACTCATGGGACACCATGAACGGCAACGACTTGCGCGATCATCTCACTGGCTTCTGAGCCACAAGACCTGGATATGTCTGAAAACTATCCATCTTACCTGGTATAATTTCACTATGAACAATTACTTAAATTTTGTATTTCCGTCTGTAGTTTTTGAAGCATTTCCAATTCTGAAAAAATTGGGTTATGTTCGGCAGTTTGCACCGCTAACACCATTATGCCCCGACACCACTTTTCATTTATTTGGCGGTAAAAATGGGCACTTTCTTATACTAGTTATGACCGACTATGCCGATCCAATAAATCAAAGTCAAGAGTTAAAGAATATTTCTGGTGAATATGCGTTTGAATTTACTAAGCTTATCAAGCCGTACAGCAACAATGAGCATATTGAAATAAGAGAAAACGACGAGATACTTGAAGATCCAACCGTGTCAGACCCTAATAATTACTACCGTTTTTATGTCGCCGAAACAAAACACAAAATCGATCTGCGCTATCCATAAAAAATGCCGTTTTCTGCTATAATTATCTCATGAGGAGCATGAGGGGATGAGTCAGGCGCTATATCGTAAATATCGCAGTCGCAGTTTGGATGAAGTTTTAGGTCAAGATCACGTGACTAGTATTTTACGTCGAGCGTTAGAGCAGGGGAAAATTGCTCATGCGTACTTGTTGACCGGACCGCGTGGCGTAGGAAAAACATCGGTGGCGCGAATTTTGGCGCACGAAATTAACCACTTGCCATATGATGACGATTCTTCAAACTTGGATATTATTGAAATTGACGCAGCCAGCAATAACGGCGTTGACGACATTCGAGCCTTAAGAGAAAAGGCCCAAGTCGCGCCTGTTTCTGCACCAAAAAAAGTTTATATCATCGACGAAGTTCATATGCTGTCAAAATCGGCATTTAACGCACTATTAAAAACCTTGGAAGAACCGCCAGAGCACGTGGTGTTTATCTTAGCTACAACCGACGCCGACAAACTTCCAGCCACCATTCTTAGCCGTGTCCAGCAATTTTTCTTCCGCCCAATTCCGACGGAAATTATGACGCGCCAGTTAATGAATATAGCGAAGAAAGAGGGGTTTACAATTGAAGAAGACGCCGCTAGGTTAATCGCTGAGCGTTCCCGCGGCGGATTCCGTGACGGCATTAGTACGCTTGACCAATTGTCGATTTTAGCAACATCAGACCAGCCACTGACGGCGAATATGGTTACCGAATATTTGGGACTGAGCGACGCGACGATGCTCGGCAATTTGTTGGATTCATACCCATCCGACGACAACGAGAAAGTCTTAAACATCTTTCAGGAATTAGAAAATAGCGGCGCGAATTCAGTTATCGTGTCGCATCAATTATTGTCGATTGCTCGCAATAGATTGCGGAAAAATCCAAACCTTGTTGGGCTGGTTCAGCAATTGATCGAGGTTGATCGGCACCCGCATCCAGACTTGAAACTATTGACGATATTTATGAATAGTAATTCTCAGCCGACAGAAAAGCCAGTCGCGACAAAGAAAGATACAACTCAAGCCACGACCCAAAAAACCGCCGAAAAACCAACGCCAATCAAGCCCGCAGAGCCAGCCAAACCGACCGAAAAGCCGATTGAAAAAGAAGAAAAACCAGCCGAGCCGGCAAAAAAATCTGCCGCAAAACCAAAGAAAACTGACGCGCCGCTAGAGCTAACTTGGGAAAAAGTCATTGAAAGAGCGAAGGAGAAATCCCTCGGACTGGCGTCATTATTGCAGAAAAGCCAGTGGTCGTTTGACGGTGAAAAATTGACAATTTACGCAGGTTCCGCGTTTTATAAGAAAAAGCTGGATGACGCAAAAAACAAACCATTGATCTCGGAAATTATCTCAGAAGAAACCGCGATGGATTTGGAAATTGATATAATTGGAGAGAAGAAACCGCCGGAGGACGAAAAATTGGCGGAAATTGCAGAATTAATGGGTGGCGGCGAAGAAGTTAAGCTGGAGGATATTTAATGGCAGATAAAAGCGAAGAAGTAAAAGGGAAGATACCGCCACAAAATTTGGACGCGGAAAAAAGTTTGCTTGGGGCGGTTTTAATTGACGAGGAAGTTCTGGCGGACGCCGCAGAAATTACTCACCCTAGCGATTTTTACGACAAGAATCACGGATTGATTTTTGCTGGAATGATGCGACTATTTGAAAAACATAAGCCTGTCGACCTTCTGACCTTAACCGACGAATTGAAGCGTAAGGATGAGCTGGAATTGGTCGGCGGCTCGGCATATCTGACAGAGCTGACGAACTACGTCCCAACGGCAGCGCACGCATCGGCTTACGCGGAGATGATTGCGCAGGCAGCGGTTCGCAGGCGTCTAATAAAAGCGAGCGGCGATATTTCAGAACTTGGCTATGACGAATCAACGACCACGCAGGAATTATTAGAGAAGGCCGAAGCTGAACTTTTCAGCGTATCAGACCAATCAACCAAGCAGGATTTGGTCAGTCTGGAAAGCATTCTGACGGATAGCTTTGACCGAATTGAAGAGCTCAGTAAGAATAAAGGCTCTCTCAGGGGAGTTCGCACTGGCTATCGAGATCTGGACAACATGACCGCTGGCCTGCAAAAATCGGACTTGATCATTCTGGCGGCGCGTCCAGCCATGGGTAAGACGACGCTGGTGACGAATCTGGCTTATAATGTGGCGACAATTGAGAAAAATCCCGTCCTATTCTTCAGCCTAGAGATGAGCAAGGAGCAGTTGGTCGACCGTATGTTAGCAGACGCGTCGGGTGTTGATAGCTGGAATATTCGCACCGGAAATCTGAGCGACGAAGATTTTGCGAAGCTGTCTGAGGCTATGGGTGAAATGGCTGAGGCACCGATTTATATCGATGACACACCAGGATTATCGGTTTTGGAAATGCGAACTAAAGCGCGTCGAATTGCTCATGAGAATCCATTAGGACTAATCATCGTCGACTATTTGCAGCTTATGCAGGCCAATGGAAACCACAACGGGAACCGCGTTCAGGAAGTTTCGGAAATTTCACGCGGACTGAAGCTTATTGCTCGTGAATTGAATGTGCCGCTAATTGCCCTAAGTCAGCTGAGCCGTTCTGTCGAATCTCGTACGCCGCCAATTCCACAACTAGCCGACCTGCGTGAATCCGGTTCCATTGAGCAGGACGCCGACATCGTAAGCTTTATTTATCGCCCTGGATATTACGAACCCGACAACCCGGAAGTCCAGAATATTACAGACTTAATCATCGCTAAGCACCGTAATGGTCCAGTTGGTAAGGTCCAATTGTACTTCCACCCGGAGCGCCTACGCTTTATGAGCCTGGATCGCAAGCATGAATAGAATTGTGTTATAATCATACCAATGAAAAAGCAAAAAGTTACCGATATATTCCTTTACCGATGGCGCTACGTTTTCGGCTATACGCTACTGGCGCTGTTGTACATAGGAGCTATTATAATTTCCGCGTTGCACGTGCCGGGAGGTTTGTCGCAAGCAGAAATCAACATGGTCAATATAACAAATCACTTGAATTTTAGCGTCGAAGGAATCGCTGTTACAAATCTACCATTTCACCTTCTTCAATTGCTATTCTTCAAACTGTTCGGCGTCAGTTTATTAACAATTAAAGCGCCCGCCGTAATCCTTTCAATCGCCAGCTCCGTCGCAATTTTCTTCCTCTTAAAGCGCTGGTTTAAGCCGTCCACAACGATTCTATCGCTATTAATCATGGCAACGACTGGACAATTCTTATTCATCGGACAAAGCGCAACTGTTGGCATTTTATACATTTTCTACACCGCGCTAACTTTACTTTTTGCCACATTAATTCTCCAGAAAGCCCAAAACGCCTCTATTTGGCGAATCAGCTTAGCAATCACCACGGCGCTCAGCCTCTTCACTCCGTATTTTTGGTATATCAATCTGGGACTTCTGATCATCGCCCTCCTGCATCCACACCCACGCTATTTCCTCATCTCCAGAAAACATCGCAAGTCTTGGATCGTGCCGTCCGCTATTTTATTCACAATTGGTTGTGCGATTAGCTTTCTTTGCTATAAATCCCACGCGCTATTTTACAACCTCATCGGCATCAACAGCCTAAATTTTGACATCGTTGCAAACCTCAGGACTTTATATTACACATACATCCGCATTTTCCCATCAGTCGTAGGGAACCAAATCACACCAATTATGGACATCAACGCAATGGTGTTAATAGGGCTAGGACTATTCCGCAGCTTCCAAAAAATCTCCAGCGCCCGCTCGTTTATGATTTGGTCGTGGCTAATCTTAGCATTGGCGCTACTCATCTTCCAACCAAGCCTCACCCCGATAATCATCATCCCGCTATTTATTCTCTTGGCGGTCGGATTGGAATCCCTAATGAATATGTGGTACGGACTTTTCCCGCGCAATCCATACGCTCGCGGCACAGGGCTGGTTCTTATATCAATGCTAATCATCGTTATGGTAGCGGGCGGCAGCTTCCGCTATATTGACGGTTATCGCTATTTCCCAGAAGCAGCTTCGCGCTTCAATAAAGATTTGTCCCTACTCCGTAAAAATACCGCGCCGGCCGATTCGTTCTCGTTATTGGTCAGTAAAGAAGAATCGCCAATTTACGAAGCGCTTAAAAAGCACAACTATCACCAGATATCAATTATCCACACAGCGCCAGCAAACGTCGGACAGACTTTATACGTTAGCCACAGAGTAAAGTCTCAAATTCCGCAGACTTATTCTGGGCATCTGTCGTCAGTAATTGTCAATGACCATAAAGACGGCGATCGATTCTACATCTACACATCCGACCGCAAATAGGGTATAATTATAAGTGTTAAATAAGGAGGAATATGGCGTTTGATCAGGTAAAAATGCTGCAACAATTACGCAAAGCACAGAAACAATTAGGTAAAGAAATCATCGAAGTTGAGGCTGGCGATGGCGCTGTGATCGTACAAATCACTGGCGAATTAAAGATTAAGTCTGTAAAGATTGACCCAGAAATGGTCGACTTGGAGAATATCGAAGAGTTGGAGCACTGGATCGAAATCGCAGTTCGCGACGGTATGACAAAGGCTCAGGAAGTCGCTGCTGAAACTATGAAGCCATTGATGGGCGGCTTGGGCAACTTGCCATTCTAAAGCCATGTCAATCGACATTTTACCAAAAGCTCTGACTGCTTTAATTGATGATTTTGGTAATCTACCTGGAGTTGGACCGCGTACGGCTGAAAGATATGCCTACGCGGTTTTACGCCGCAACCCCAAATCTGCAAAGCAATTAGCGCATTCATTAGACCAATTGCACGACCGAGTAAAAACCTGCCCGAAGACATTTGCGTTGATCGACTCAGATGACGATGTGTCGCCTTTATACGCAGATTCGAACAGGAATAAAAAAGTCGTTTGCGTAGTCGAGGAGCCGCTAGATATCGTTGCTATAGAAAGAACAGGGCAGTTCTTGGGTACATACCACGTGCTGGGCGGCGTTATCTCACCAATTGATAATATTGGACCAGAGCAATTGCATATCCCAGAACTAATTGAGCGCATAAAAACCGACGACGTTCAGGAGATTATCATCGCTACGAACGCTTCAGTTGAGGGCGAGTCGACCGCGCTATTCTTACAGCGCTACATCCAGGAAGCTGGATTGAATACGACTATCACACGCTTAGCTAGAGGTATTCCAGTCGGCGTTGACCTCGAGTACGCAGACCAAATTACACTGACTCACGCACTAGAAGGTCGAAAACAGTTATAGATTCAACAGCTTCATCGACAATAAAAAATACCCGCCATCTCGGCGGGTATTTCGTTGCTAGCTTGACCTATTACATTTGGCGGCGGCTAGCGATGTAAGCGATAGTAGCTGTAGTTAGTCCACCTAGGCCTAGTGCTGACATAATCGCGTCACTTGCACCAGTCTTTGGCAATTCTGGGCTAGGTGTTGGTGTTGAAGGAGTGTTTGGTGTAGGGGTAGTAGGTGTAGTAGGAACTTCCTTACACTTACTCAAGTCAGTTGTGTGCTTTGACTCGTTGTATTCTTCCTTCTTGATTTCACGAAGCTCTTTTTTATCGATTACACAGATTGTGATCTTAGCAGGTGCTTCTTTACAGTCATTTGGATTTGTTGAGTACTTACTTTTATCAAATTCTGACTTCTTAATCTCTACATATTTCTTAGTCTTAAGGTCACAAACTTGAAGTTTTGTTTCAGGTTCAATTACGATAGTCTTTTCACAGTTTGGACTTTGTTTCTTGACTTCGCCATTTTCTTTACCATTTACGATTACAGTAACCTTGAAGCTGCCGTACTTTGTGTAAGTGTGCTCAATTGTAGATGAGTTAATAGTCTTAGTTGTACCGTCACCAAAGTTGTATGTGTAGCTAGTGATGCTTGCACCGTTCTTAGCAGTTGCGTTTACAACAAACTTGTAGGTGTTGTCTTCAATTTTTAGAACTTGCAATGCGTCACATGTTAATGCAGGTTTTGCAGGAGGTGTTGTTGGAGTACCCCAAACTGGGTTACCACAGTCTTTAATCACACCAGTGATAAACTTACCGTCGTTGTCAAACCATGCATACATACTGTAGCTCTTAGGACCGTCAACGAAGCTTTGACCAGTTGGATATTGGTAGTAAGTATATCCGTTTGAAGTCTTGTAGCTACGTTGTGGCTGAGGCTGACGAGTACCAGCCTTAGATTGTACAGTTATAGAGTTTGTAGCTACAACACGACCGTCAACAGTAATGTTACCGTTTGCGTCAACTACACCCTCACGCATGTTTGATCCACCTTGGATCATAGTGCTGGTAATGTACCATTCTTTATACAGTTCTTTAATTTCTGTACGGCTGTATGCTGTTTGCAATTCTGACATAGAATGCGTACCACAGTATACAACGTTAAATTTGTTACAGCCGGCAGCCTGTGAAGGTGATGCCAACCAGATTCCACCGAGCATAGCAAATCCCAAAGAGATAGCGATGCCGATTTTCTTAAATTTGTTCATAAAAACTCCTCTTTCCAGCCCTATCTTCAGGCTTTATGTCCTCATACTAGCACAATCTTTATATTTTGTCAATAATAATTTATAAAAATGTTTATGTTTTTTTGATTGTGCAGTATTTTTAATAGTCCACCACATATTATACCACTTATATAATTAAAAACAATATATTATATTAGAGTAAAAATCATTTGTTATAATAAATAATATGCTAGATACAGCTAAACAATTCATTCAATCCGCAAACAATATAGTTATTATTCAAGCCGAAAATCCCGACGGCGACAGCCTGGGTTCAAGCTTGGCGCTAGAAGAAGTCTTAAGCGACCTAGGGAAGACTGTCACTTTATATTGTCCAGTAGATATACCGAAATATCTTCATTACATTCGCGGTTGGGATCGAGTGCAGAACAACTTTCCGTTTCAAGCCGACGCCGCGATAATTGTCGATACAAGCGCGGACGTCCTTCTTAGTAAGGTATTAGAAACTCCTGGAGCGCGACATTTCTTAGAAACGCACCCGACTCTGGTTATCGATCATCACACAGCCGAATCGACACTTAGCTTTGATCATATTATGCTATCCGAAACCGTCGTGGCGACCGGGGAATTACTGTATAAACTGTTCAAGCATTCCGGCTGGAATATAAATCCTCAGGCGGCCGAAGATTTATTGATAGCTATTATGAGCGACAGCCTGGGGCTTACTACGCAAAACACCACAGCTCAGACTTTCCATACGGCGGGAGAACTTACAGAACTGGGCGCGTCTAATGCGGAAATTGAAGAGCGACGACGCGAATTTATGAAAAAATCGCCAGAAATTTTGGCGTACAAGGGAAAATTGATCGAGCGAATCGAATATTTATTAGACGGACAATTAGCGCTAGTGCATGTGCCATTTGAAGAGATCCAGCAATATAGCGACGCCTATAACCCCGGCGCGTTGATTGGCGACGAACTGAGACTGGTTGAAGGTGTGGCGCTTAGTTGTGTTATTAAAACTTACCCTGACGGCAAATTAACTGCGCGCTTACGAGGTAATTTGCCAATCGCCGACACCGTAGCTGGATATTTTGGCGGCGGAGGTCATCCGTACGCGGCAGGATTCCGCGTATATGAAAGCTATGATGAAATCGTAAGGGAATTAGTCACAGCAACGGATCAGGCTCTACAAGCAGAATATTGATCCACTACGCTATCGATGATATATTTTTCTCAGGCCTGCTCTATCTAGTTGCTCTATCAAATCACCATTTACATCAAATGCATTTTCAGACTGTAGAGGTCCGTTAACTTCTCTTCGCACCTCTTCTACTAGATCTTGCACACTAGGGGAACTAAATCTTATTCTATCATTATATGCAAGATAATCCTGAATCACTTTGCCCACGGCACAAGCTTGCAATTCAGAACGGAATTTCACTTGATCGGATTTAGGGTTTATTTCCAAAACTGAATTCACAACACGATCATATGCATGAGACGTTTCGTGACCCAATACAGCGGTATTAACACATGACAGTCCATTCTGAGCCACACTAATAACAGGGCGAAGATACACATAAGGGCCTCCCATATCGTAAAAACCACCAGCACAAAAACCGGCAACATCCGTTCTTTCTGTGATTCCGGACGGGTAATCCTCTAAACAACGATACATATCATCAACACGCATGTCTCCGACAAGAGTTTTTTCTATTCTATCTTTCTGCACTGGCATAGGAGACATCTGCTTTCCAGAAACAACAAACTTATTACTCCCAATGAGCGGTATTATATTTTTATCTGGCCAGTCTGAGTCAGGATGACTGTCTCCCAGCTCTTCGCCTTCAACATATTCCATAGGCTCCAACATTTGAGCCGTATTACATAGTTCTAAGGCTAGAGCCCCAAGCGTATCAATTATCTCAGGCTCCTCTAAAGCACCTATCAACCTATCTTTCATGCGCTTCAAATAGTCTAGATCAATGGTCTTATCGTAGCTGGATATTGGCTGGCGCATCGTATACATTCTTTCTCTCATTCTTTATATTATATATTAGATAGATCATTTTGTCAAGTATGAAGTCTGATTTGGCGGCGAAGCAGAGGCTGAATTAGTAATTTATTTAGCGATTCTTACAAATTAGTAGAAAATCTTTTACAACCGTAACAGAGTTGAGAAAAATATTATACCACATTTTTGACAAAATCCATTGACTTTTTAATATAAGTGTGATATAAATAACATTGGCTTTTGTTGACAAGTCGAGTAAATCCTTGTCCGAAAGCGTACCTTGACAAGCAGATGTAAGATTATAAGATTAAGACGAAACTTAAGCATGAAGCGAGGTTTTAGTTGTTGATAGAATATGTAATTGACAATTGAAATCTCGTTTCATGCTTGATCATATGCACGCATGATTATTTGCCAAAAAGCAAAGATGGCGAACCGTTCGCCGCGAGATAGAGAAAGGCCAGAAAAATGGCACCTTCCAACCGCAAGCACACCACGACTCAATACGTTGCCCCAGCGGGCAGCCGCGTCGTAGTGCACTCTATGGGTACCACCTTCATCTTTGAAGATGACCGCGTACAGCTATTGGTTGATAAGTTCGACTTTCCAACGGTGGGGTACTCAGATAATGCTGTTCTTTCCTCAGGGAAGCGCAGCTTAGCTATCAGCATATCCACCAACGATGGGGCGCGATTATACTTTGACAACGCCGCTTATCCAAACGGTGGCGAGTTCAACCAACGGGAGAATCGCACAGCAGCATACGAGACCTGGGAGTTGACCCCATGCTCTTACGCGCAGTTTAGGTATAAGTCTCTAGGTCTGGTGTACAAAGAGGGCAGGATTAACATCTGGGTCGACGAGCTGAACAGTTCATGCGCCGTCTTGCCGGTCGTGACCAGCAAGAACGGCAAGAGCTCTTATGAGTTCTTTGTAGCTACGCATAACGTTAACGCCACTATGAATGACATAATCAGTGAACGTTTTTTCCGGGTTCGCATACCCGGAGCGACGCACGCCATCCTAGAGAAGACTAAGTCTTCCAAGGACCGGGACGGCTCTACCACCCTAGAGATGCGCCTTATCGTAGAGGGCAAGAGTAAAGGAAGTATTTCCGTAAAGGAAAAATCTTCCAAAAAGAAAGTAGTACCTCAGTTACTAGCTAAGGTACTACCTGGAACGCCTCTTGACTTATCTTAATAGGGTAAGCCAATATGACTGAATAGTGATGAGTCTAAGATACAATCTCCTGATGCGTCTTAGCGCGCATCTGCTTGTCGCTATTCCTTGAAATTATTAAGTCCCAACTGGGGCTGTTTTTATATCAATTTTGAAAAACTAACCAGAGTGCCGTACAATAGAACTAATGATAAAACTCTACAATACGCTCACCAGAAAAAAAGACGAACTGACGCCACTTGACGGAGAGACGATCAAATTTTACACCTGTGGTCTAACAGTTTATTCGCAGCCGCACATCGGCAACTGGGTTGGCTATATTTACTGGGACGTGTTGGTACGATTGCTACGCTGGCAAGATATTCCCGTTATTCGAACGCAAAACATCACCGACGTTGGACATTTGACAAGTGATGACGATAACGGCGAGGACAAAATGGAAAAAGGTGCGCGCCGTGAAGGAAAGACTGCCTGGGATGTGGCGGAAAGATATATTTCTGTTGCAAATCATGAAGCCTACGACGTGCTGAAATTGATAAAACCAGATTACTTGGTACGGGCGACGGATTATATTCAGCAGCAGATTGACTTCGCAAAAGGACTGGACGAAAAGGGATTTTTATATAAAATCGACGGCGACGGCATGTATTTTGATACGTCGCTTTTGAAGGATTACGGGAAATTAGCGCGGCTGGACATAACTGGACTGGAGGCTGGCGCCAGAGTGAGCGTTGAGGGGAAGCGCAATATTACCGACTTCGCCGTGTGGAAGTTTTCGCCAAAAGACGCCAAACGCGATATGGAGTGGAGTAGCCCGTGGGGAATCGGTTTTCCTGGCTGGCATCTGGAATGTTCGACAATTGCCCGTGAAACACTCGGCGACTCCATCGATATTCACGCGGGCGGGATTGATCATATTCCAGTTCATCACACGAATGAAATTGCCCAGAGCGAAAGTCTGACTGGAAAACAATTTTCTCAAATTTGGCTACATAATAATCACATAAAAGTTGACGGCCGAAAAATGAGTAAATCCCTGGGAAATATTATTACGCTGGAAGATATTATTTCGCGAGGGTTTAGTCCGATGGCGTTTAAGCTGGCGATTCTCAGTAAGCATTATCAGACGGAAGGCAATTTTACCTGGGAAATTCTAGAAGCAGCGCAGGCGCGATTGAATCATTGGCGAGATTACGCGGTTCTGAGACATCAGACTCACGACACACTGGAGGATGACGATGATAAAGACGAGCAGGACGATTCGGTTTCGTTATTAGCGGGACGTCAGGCGTTGGTCGAGAAATTGAACGACGATTTAGACACTCCAGGCGCGCTGGCGTTGATTGATGAAGTATTTTCAAAGTTGGATCATACGCCACTCGATAAGATTCATCGGCAGAGTTTGGTACAGTTTATTGATGAGATTGACGAGATTTTAGGGCTGGATTTGGGCGAGTCCACGCCTGATATTACTGACGATTTGAAGAGGTTGATTATTCAGCGACGTCAAGCACGCGCAGAGAAAAACTGGGAAGAATCCGACAGAATTCGCGATGAACTTCTTCGGGCTGGCGTTGCCGTTCGTGATACGCCAAGCGGCAGCGTTTGGACATGGAAATAGCCCGCTAGATTCAACGGGCTATAATTTTTTCTGCGTCAACTAATCTTCGTTTTTCAACTTTTTAACTAATTTATTAAGCGGTTTTTCGTTCTCAACACGCTTAGACTTGACCTGCTCTAAGTAATTGTCCAGCAAAACTTTCACGACGCCAGCGGCTGGAATAGCAACCAAACCGCCCAATAGACCGCCGACATATAAACCAATTGTCACCGCAACCAAGACAGTCAGAGCCGACAGCTCAACCTTCTTTGATTGGATAGAAGGAGAAACGAAGTTATTCTCAATCTGTTGGTAAATCACGAAATAAATCGCGTAAATAACGCCAGCTGTCATATTATTGAAGAACAGCAGTAACGATATCAACGCGCCAGCAATTGTTGCGCCAAACATCGGAATTAGCGTCAACACAAACGTCGCCATAACGGTGAGCATTGCCAAATTGGAATTTATGACAGGGAATGTCAAACTCAGCACAAACACCACGAAACCTGATAATATCGCATCGATTCCAGAAACGGTCAATTGCCCAGAAACATATCCCGTAATCACGTTATACATACGACCGACCAGCTTCTTATGGCGCTCCATTTTTTCTTCGTCGTTGTATAGTCCCCACAAACGCTTCACCCAAGTCGGACCCTCGAGAAGCATCAGGAATGACAACACCAGCACCAAGAATAACGATCCTAAGAATGACGCCAAAGAGCCAACACTGGATAATAAATTCGTGCCGACGCTCGTGGCCCAAGACGAAGATTGCTGCTTGATGTTTTCCATCATCGAATCGACCTGCGGACGCAAATTGTTCTTATCAATAAAATCATTGACGCCACGCCATTGTGAACTTGCTTGGTCGATTATGCTCGGAATGCTTTCGACGAATTTGGCGGATTGCTGGACAATTGGCGGAATCACAAACCAAATCACGCAACCCAAAAGCAGAACCAGCGTCGTGTACGCCAGCGCCGTGCCGCCCAATCGGCTTTTTCCAGGAAGCTTCTTAGCAATTGCCGCAACCGGACGGTTCAATGCCAACGCCAAAAACAGGGAAATCCCCAATAAAACCAACGCGTCCTTTGCGGAATAAATTGCCAAACCAGCCAGACCAAAGCCCATCACGACCAGCCAAAATCGCACAAATGTTTTCGTGTCTATCTCTATACGTACTTTCATAATTAAACTTTACCAGCTTTTCGGCGTGTTCGCAACGCCGACAGAGATAATTTACTATCATAAGACATCGCGCCGTAGCGGAAAACGCGTACAGATAACCACATAACAAACACCGCTGTAGCGACCAAAATTGCCGTGCCGAGCAAAGCTTCCCAAATCGGCAAATTGCCTATTGCGTTTCGTAACAACAATGGAATCGGCGCGGTGAATGGAAATAGCGACAAGAACTTAACGAAGAAATAATCAGGGAAAGAAACGAACGCCGTGATTCCGTAAAATGGACCGATAAATAGCATAATTACAATTCCGAACCACTGGCTGGCTTCTTTGGCGGTCGGCATCATCGCGCCCAAAGTCACCAACATTCCCGTAAATAAAGTGAAGCTTGCGGAGAAAATTATGATCGCCAGACCAATTCTCACAGGATCAAACACGAGCGTACTCAAGTCCAGATTAGGCAATTGCAATTTCGACCCAAACGCCAAATAGCCCGCCAAAACTGGTAGAACAATTACCAAAATCTGAATCAAGGCCAACACCATCAAAGACAGAATTTTACCCGTAATCAAAGTGTCAGTTTTAACGGTCGTAAGCAGCATTTCCACCGTGCGATTTTCTTTTTCCTCGGTGGTGCTAATAAGCATTTGATTACCAAAAATACTGATGAGAATGAACAAAATAGCCAAAAACATTCCCGGCACAATCATCTCATTAATGCCGCCGTGCTCTTTTCCGTCCAGATATGTGGTTGATGACAATTGGACTTTGTCGCGTAGAATTGCAACTTGCGCTGGATTAACGTCACTTGCTACTGATTGACTCAATAAACTCTGCGCCACCGCGCCGTATTTTCCGTTTTGGAATAACCCAACATCTTTACCGTAAACTTCGACCTTTTGCTTGCTCAAATCTTTTGGAAAATAAACATACGCATCAACCTTATTGTTTTTTACGTCGTCAATTCCAGATTCTTTCGATTTGGCAGTTTTGGCTTTAATTGCCGCCAGCAATTCTGGCTTCACCAACTTCGAATCGTCCGTGACTTCCAACGAAAATTCTTGCTTTTCCAGATTTTTTGACGCTTCAATAGTCGTACTTTGCGACCAAAACATAATGCCATACAGCACGCCAATCAACAAAGGAAATCCCAAGGCCGTCAACCAAAACGTCGGTTTTTTCAGCGTTCTAAGCGTCTCGAATTTGAAAACCGTCCCCAAATTATGCATTTTACTCATCACTCAACTCCTTCGCTTCGCCGCCGTAAACTTGGACAAAAATGTCGTCCATTGAAGCGCCGCCAAATTGACTTTTTACTTCTTCCAATGTTCCATATGCCGCCGCTTGACCATCCTTCAATAAAATCAAGCGATCGCACAATCTTTCGACTTCCTCCATCTGGTGCGTAACGTAAATAATTGTCGCGCCAGCTTTTCGTTGCTCCTCAATTATATTCATCAACAAACGGCGATTCACCGGATCAAAACCTTTGGCTGGCTCGTCCATAATCAGCAGCTCTGGGTCGCCCATAATCGTTACGCCGAGCTGAATCTTCTGCTGTTGTCCGCCAGATAATTTATCAAGTTGCGTGTTAGCCTTGTCGCTCAAATTGACGCGCTCCAAAAACTTCAGAGAAAAATCCTTAGCTTCTTTGCGGCTCAAACCTTTCAATTGACCAAAGTAAAGCATCACATCTAAGACTTTTTCTTTTTTATACAAGCCGCGCTCCTCAGGAAGATATCCAAGGCGAATCTGACTTTCCACCGAATATGGCTTGCCGCTTATCAATAAATCGCCCGCGGTCGGCTGATATAGTCCAAGCAGTGCGCGCAACGTCGTAGTTTTTCCCGAACCATTACTTCCCAAAAAACCAAAAACTTCGCCGCGAAAAACATCGAAACTCAGATCTTTAATAACAGTTTTATCACCGAAACTCATCTTAAAATGACGAATCTCAACCATTTTTTTATTATCTGGCATACGCCTCCTTTTCTTTAAATAAAATTATAGCACTTAGAGCGGGAAAAAAGATATAATATAAGTATGCGACTGTTGGTTATTGAGGACGAACGAAAAATTGCGAGGGTCATAACCGAATCTTTGAAGCGCGAGAAATACGCGGTTGATGCGGCGTATGACGGGGAAGAGGGCTTTAATTTGGCGGATAGTCAGCCGTATGATTTGTTGATTGTTGATCGAATGTTGCCGGGATTAGAAGGTACGGAGATTGTTAAAAAATTGCGCGAGAATGGGAAAAATATGCCTATTCTATTTCTGACAGCACTGAGCACGACCGAAGATAAAACGCTCGGACTGGACGTGGGCGCTGATGATTATTTGACTAAGCCTTTTGCAATTGATGAGCTGTTGGCGCGAGTGCGAGCTTTGCTTCGTCGTCCACCAATTCAGCAACCAGACATCTTGAAAATTGACGATTTGAAAATTGACAAGCAGCAGCAAGCCGTAACGCGAGCTGGAAATAATATCGACCTCACGAGCAAAGAATATGCGCTGCTGGAATATTTGATGCAACATCCGAATCAGATTCTCAGTAAAGAAACACTGATTGATCACGTTTGGGATTTTGACGCTGATATTTTGCCAAATAATGTCGAGGCGTACATAAAAAATCTGCGCCAAAAAATCGACAAACCATTCAAAAAACAATTGATAAAAACCGTGCGCGGCTTCGGTTATAGGATTGAATCATGAAAATTTTTACTTCAGCAACAATTAAGTTAGCGGGCTGGTATTTGATGATTTTGATGATTGTCAGTCTGCTGTTTAGTAGCATTATTTTTCAGGTGGCGCGCTCGGAAGTTGATGCGCAAATTCATAAAATTATCGTTCAAAGGAAGGGCGATTTTCCTGCAATTAATTTGTCAGAGAGAATAGATAATTCAACTCGAAATCTTTTGATTAGTCTGGGCTATATAAATCTTATTGTTCTGCTCGCTGGCGGTTGGTGTTCATATTTATTGGCAAAAATTACTTTGCGACCAATAGAAACCGCCCACAAAGCTCAATCGCGATTTGTTGCCAATGCCAGCCATCAGCTCCGAACTCCTTTGGCAATTATGAAAGCAGAAACTGAATTTGCGCTAAAAAATCGGAAGGCGAATAAGGCGGAACTTACAGAAACTCTGGAAAGCAATTTGGAGGAAATAAATAAATTGACCGAACTCACGGCGATGCTTCTGGAACTGTCGCGAACGGAAAATAAGTTGGCGCTGGAAGATAAAAGTTTTAATTTGACGGAATTGATATCCGAACTCGTTCGCGAACGAAAAGCCGAAGCGCGAGTTAAAATGAATTGCCCAGAACACATAAATATTCCGCTTCATCACACTGCGACGCGAGAATTATGCGCGATTTTACTCGACAATTCATTGAAACATAGCCCGAAAAATTCTGTGGTAAAAATTCGCATTATCCCATCGAAACAAAACATCACCGTCAATTTCATCAACGACGGCACGATTTCACAACAAACCTTACCGCACGTCTTTGAGCGATTTTTCCGCGGCAATCAAAGCGCAAAAGGCTATGGATTAGGATTGCCATTAGCGGAGCAATTGACAAAAGCACTGGGCGGACAAATCTCTGTTAGTGCCTCAAAAAACTCAACCATTTTCACAATTTCCTTGCCGATTCTGTAAATTTTCAGCTATTTTTCAGAATTAGATGTTGTAATAGGATTGTTGATTGGTAAAATTGCCGATCCGAAAGGGGAAGTATGAGTACAACATTTTTAAGCAAAAAAGGATTTAAAGAGCTTCAGAAAGAAATTTCTGGGCTAGAGATTTCAGAGAAAGCGCTTACGTTGGAATTGAAGGAAATTGGGCGCGCCAAATCGCGTGATGACAAATTACACCGCAACGATGTAATTACGCAACTGGAAAATATCCAATCAAAAATCTTTATGAAGAAGGATATTTTGCGCCACGCCAAGCCACTACCAAGGAAGCGCGATCGATTGAAAATTGTTATTGGCTCAGTCGTGGATTTGGTGGATCAACAGGGAAAGATTTTCCGCTATACGCTGGTTCATAGTCTGGAAGCCAACCCTCTGGACGGGCGAATTTCCGTAGACAGTCCGCTGGGAAAAAGTTTGTTAAATCATAAGAAATCCGAAACCGTCTCCTGGAAAAATGGCTTGATGACCAGACAGCTACAAGTCGTTAAAATTAGCTAATCCAAATTGTCCACCACGACAGTTTAGCTCTCACTGGCAAGTGGGAGCTTTTTTATTTTAATAGCATTTTATTCCGTTTCTGAAATTTAATATAAAAAAACAAAAAATCACCATAAAAAAGCAATCAATTCTATTTAACCAACAATTCAAACCCCACTTTTTCGCCGATTACAATCTTTACAAAGCATCTGGCAATTTTCGGCAATAGTTTTTCCACCCTTACTCCATGGCGTGATGTGGTCAGCTTCCATTTCTTCAATTTCAAAATATTGACCACAGGCAGGACAGATGCCTTTTTGGCGTTCATAAGCTTCACGCTTTTCTCTGTCATTGAAAGTGCGGATAGAAAGACTTCGTTCGTTACCTGTCAAAACATAGTCGTAAATACCTTTCTTATTCGTCACATCTTCGTCTTGCATAAGCTCAGAAACTCTTACTTCGAGCTCTTCGGTGTTTAGGCTATCTTTGCTGTGAAGATTATATAATTTACCCCAATCAACGCCTTTCATTTCTTTACGGTATTTGATAAAAGTATTCTCGACCCACTCAATAACCGCCCGAAAATAAAGCCATAATTCATTGGCGTTTTGGTCGTGCTGGTGTTTGCTCATATAATCTTCAATATTGTTATCTGAAAGCCACTTCAAAGCTGTTTCTAGGTATTCTTGGCGAATTGGGCTACCATTTATATACTTTTCAGCTAAACCCTTTGCAGGGGCGTTAGATTTAGAAAACTTTAATTTTGCATCAGATAGCCACGAACCCATATAAACTGCATTACGTAATTCTTGGGCAGTTAATTTTTCGCCCGCAATATTGATAATCTCAAACCATTCGAGCTTTTCTTTATCCGTGCCAGTACAGAAATAAACTTGCAATTCATAGTCTAAAATCTGTTTTTGCTCGTCCGATGTTAAGTTATGAAAATAAAAAGGGGTCTCTTCAAACTGAACCGAAAAATCGCCATTCACATACTGACAAAGAGAAATCGTGCGTTGCTGTCCATCCATCACCTCAAAAGTGCCATCATCTCGCACCACCCAATACATTACATTAAGTGGAAAGCCTTTGCGAATTGTGCGAATCACTTCGTCTCGTTGCTCGCCATTATAGACAAACTCCCGCTGATATGGCGGACGAATGTCTAATTTACTATCATAGCCGACTACACCAGCTTCTAGGTTATCTTGATATCCTTTGACGACTTCACCGATAGTGATTTGCTTGAGTTCGATTTTCATTGATTTGCCTTTCTTTTAATTAAAACTCTTGCATATATCTTTTTACCATTTATATAAGGATAGCCAAAATTATAATCGTCAACTTTTGTAGTTACCATCTGTCCCAATATCTCAAACTGATTAGGGTTAAATTTATCTAAAAAAGTTATAGGAACTCCCATTACTCCATTATAATCATATGGAATTTCAGTATACTTATTTACATTTATTGCGTCATAATTATCGTATTTAGGATATTCTTCAAGGGAATATTTTTTATATAAAGTTATAGTTTCTTTATGTTTCATTACTTCTAAATTCGTAAACCAACAAGACGTTGAAACTCTAGCGATTTTTCTCCCTGTGTTTTCATCTACATGGTGATATTTATCAAAAGTGTCAGGCACTTCAAAAAACATACCTACATTAAAATTAGTATATCCTGTTCGGATTTTATCTTTTTGAAACAATTTAAAAACTTCTTTGTAAGTTAATGCATTAGTGTTTCCTATGACAATAAATTCCTTATCAAATTCTACTATCTGTGCTAAAAATTCCTTAAATAACGAAAAGGGTGGATTCGTTACTACTATATCGGCTCTTTTTAGTAACTCTACACATTCCGCACTTCTAAAGTCGCCATCACCATCAAGATACGACAAGATTTTAGACTTTTTGCCACTGTCTAATTTGGCTTTTTCTCGGAGCAAAATTTCTTTAGTATCTAAAATATTGATGTTGCCACTGCCATCCATATCTGCAATGTCATCAAGCTCAATTTTGTAAGCCTTGGAAACAACTTTATTGCGATTTTTATTATTGTGCTTTATTTCCTTATTATCACCAAAAAACGATAATTGAATTTCTTTATTAGCGACTGGGCTAGGATCATAGCAAGTAGTAATTAGCTTCTTTAGCCCTAAAGCCTTAAAATTCATCGCAAAATATTTAAAAAAATTGCTTTCAAAAGGGTCATCACAATTGCAAAAAATCACCTTATCTTTTAGCTGGTCTTTATAATGTTTTAGTTCGTTTTCAATATCTTTTAACTGAGTATAGAACTCATCGTTTTTAGCAGTTTTTGCCCTCTGTAGTGATAATATAGCCATTAGACACCTTTCGTTTATAATGGTGTCATAACGAAAAACGACACCGCAAGGTGTCTAATCCATATCACAAGTAAGGCGTTGCCTTAATGTTTATGCGGTGCCGTTTTTTGACAACGCATAAACATTTACTTGCGATTAATATTATGAATTAGACTCTTCAATTATACCACAAAGCACCTAGCAACACTAATCAATACTTATCATCAAATGGTATAATATAAGGTGTTAGAAAGAAGTAAATGAACGAAGAAGTAACAAAAATTATAAAATAATTACTCCGCAGTAATATAACGAAAAATGACTAATGTTATAACGAAGAACTAGCAAATATCCAACATCAGGGAGAATAATTAAACTAGGCAGTTAGACGACTCTTATCACCTTGTTAGTTCAACCTCTAATTAGACAGCAAAAAGCTGATCTTAACCTAAAAAAGCCCTTTGATAAGCTCGTAAACTTGTCAAAAGGCTCTTATGGCTGGGACGGCAGGATTCGAACCTGCGAATGCTGGGACCAAAACCCAGTGCCTTACCACTTGGCGACGTCCCACTATTGCCAGGACAATGACGATTATAGCACGCCAGTCAGAAAAAATCCACACATCCTGATATAATATAACCTAATGAGAAAACAAATTTTTGAGACTTTAAGATTGGAAAAAATCGTTGGCGGCGGGCAAGCCATCGGTACGCTTGACGACGGCCGCAAAGCGTTCGTCTGGGGAGGACTGCCGAAAGAACTTGTAACGATTCGCGTGACAAAGAAAAAATCGCACTTCGTCGAAGGAATAATGACGGAAATTATCGAGAAAAGTCCAGAACGAATTACGCCGAAAGATGAAAATAGTTATTTAAGCACCAGTCCTTGGCAAATAATGCCGATGTCCAGCGAGCAATCGTACAAAGCGTCGCTAATCGAAGAGGCTTTTTTACTTCATAACATCACATTGCCTGAAAAAATCGAGGTATTTTCTGACGGCGTAGAATTTAATTATCGCAATAAAGTCGAGTTCAGTTGGTTCGGCGACAAAACGGACGACGACGAAAAAGAAACTCTGGACTTGGCGTTTTTCAAGCGTGGCGGCAAGGGAAAAGTTGTCGTCAATGGAACCAGCTTGGCGCACCCGAGCATAAATAAATTGGCAATTGAAATCCGCAACCTATTACGAACAAAACCGATTGTCGCACGCCAATTAAAAACACTCTTGATTCGCTCAGATCAACAGGGAAACGCCGTCTGGCAATTGTACATAAAAGATAAGATAGAAAACCTGATTTCCGACGATGAAGCCAAATTACTATCAGCCGCGGGCGGCGAAATAATCTATTCCGATCCCAAAAGCCCAGCCAGCAGAATCACCGAACGCTTGAACAAATTTGGCGACACAACACTGAGCGACACGATTTTAGGCGTCGCGTTCAACTACGCTTGCGAAGGATTTTTCCAAGTCAACATTCCCGTTTACGAAAAGGCCTTAAGCGACATGAAAAAATGGATCGATTGCAATGAAAAATTGCCGACACTCGACCTTTACTCTGGCGTTGGGACAATCGGTTTGACAATTGGAGGCGATGACGTGACACTCGTGGAAATTAACGAACATGCCGTCGCGGAAATGCAGAGGAATATTGCCAAACTGAATCGACCGAATGCCAAGGCGATTTTGGCGCCGAGCGAAAAATCTCTGGAATATATAACTGGCAAGCAAATTGTCATCGTTGATCCGCCGCGCGCTGGACTTCACGCGGACGTTACTAATCGACTGCTGGAAACAGAGCCGCCTAGGATTATTTATCTGAGTTGCAATCCTGTCACGCAAGCGCGAGACGTCAGCCTGCTTCAGAAAAAATACGAAATCGTGCATCATCAAGGCTACAATTTCTTCCCGAGGACGCCGCACATTGAACACCTTGTGGTTTTGGATAAGAAAGCGTAATCTATATCCATGAAGACTAGAATATTAAAGCAAGCTACGTTTAGAGGAATTATTCCTTTTGTTATAATGTCGGCATTAGCTCTCATAATGACATATCAAAAAATTGACCCGTCACAAACTAAGGGAACCTTCTTAACTGGCGTCATAATATCCATAATTGCGGCCGCATCTGTAATATACGACATCGAAAAATGGTCACTACTTAAACAATCCGCCATACATTTTATCGTCATGATATTGACAATTTTCCCTTGTTTGTTGATAAGCGGCTGGTACGAGTTAAGCTCGTTCGCAGACTATTTGAAAGTATTCGGAATATTTTTACTATGCGGTTGCGTTTTCTGGACTATAGGATATTTCGTTTTTGGCAAATTACTGAATAGATAGACAAATTCCTACCGAACGATTCGTCGACCAGCCCAGCGGGCAATGAATAGCTGGGCTATCATCACTATGGCAATTACACCAACTGCTGGCCACATTATGAACAAATTTAGCACGGTGAAATCGAAAAAGTCGCGCAGGAACCCAAAACCAAAGCTTCCAGCCGCCACAACAACCACTGACAACAAGTATAATAGCCGGGCACGTTTGGCGGATTTATCGATAGCTACGTCCAGCATAATTCCCACCAAGAACACCAAATATACGCCAAACAAAGTCGCGGTAAGTACGGTCATCGTTGCGACTTCCGCGGCGCGACCAGGGAACATAACAGAGGTAATCCAATAGGTGAACGCGACAGTCAAGCCAGTAATTAAAGCAATCGGCGTAACAGCCAGCAAAGTATCATGCCAAAATCTCTTCGGATTTATTCGATGCTTCGGAACGGGCGGAAATAGCGTCCACATAAGAGTCGGCATCGTCACCAGAAAAATATTCATAAACGTAATATGGCGCGGCGAATACGGATAATTCATATTGATGAGAATCGTCGCAAGAAGAAGCGTCACGCCGTAAATAATTTTATGGAAAAACAGGACAGCGATGACTTCGATTGCTTGCATTATTTGATTGCCCAATTTCATCCCCATCGGAAGGGAAGTGAACGAATTGTTGAGCAATATAATGTCGGAAACTCGACGAGATGCCGGAGCGCCAGCGTACATCGCCACACCGAGGTCAGCCTTTTTCAGAGCCAGAGCGTCGTTCACGCCGTCGCCGACCATGCCGGTGAATTTTCCCGATTGCTGGAATCGATTAATCAAGCGCTCTTTTTGATCCGGCAAAACTCTGGCAAAAATCGTGTAAGTGTCGGCCGCATTGTTAAATTCATCTTCGCTAAGTGCCGCCAAATCTTCGCCTAAAATCGCCTTTTCTGGGTGTTTAATTCCAGCTTCCTTAGCGATGTATTGAACTGTGCGCGGGTTATCGCCAGAGATTACGCGAATAGTTACACCTTGGCGCTGCAAAAAATCCACCGTTTCAACAACGCCATGACGCAGGGAATTGCGCAGAATAACCGCGCCAATTGCCGTTCCAGAACCATTTTTAAGATCCTTCAATTTGGTTTTATCGTCCGAAAATTCAGCCAACATCAACACGCGCAAACCATTGTCAGCCCAATCATTCAGCTTCTTCTGAATCTCCTCATTTACCGGCGCCAACTTCGACACAAACTCTGGCGCACCCATCATCAAAGTCCGAATTTCACCGTCAATATTAGTCCTCACGCCCGCCATTTTACGCGCCGACGAAAACGCCATCACTTCCAAAACTTTCGTATTTTTTGGCGACGTAGCTTCCGCCAAGATTGCACGACCAGTGATATTTCCGCCGCTGGTTTCATGAGCAATTAACGCCGCAAAGCTGGCCACGTCAGAGTCAGAATAATCATTTTCATCACTGAACGCCACGACTTTTTCAAGCGTCACTTCATCACTGGTCAAAGTGCCTGTTTTATCTACAGCCAACAAATTCAGAAGCGCCATAGCTTCAATTGCCGACAATTTTTGTGGCAAGACTTTCGCCTGAGCTAATCGCAGTGAGCCGAACGCCAAAAGTAGTGAACTCGCCAACAACAGACCTTCAGGCACGACCGTAACCGCCGCCGAAGTGATGGTTTTTAAGATGACAACGACATTATCGCCAGAGAAATAATAGACGATAGCAATAAGTAGCGACAGGACAATTGCGCCGTAAGTCAAGAAGTAAATTGCGCGCCAAATCGCCAATTGCAAAGGCGTGAGCTCTGGTTTGTAACGCTTCAGAACTTGGCTAATCGCGCCAGCTTTCGTGTCGTCACCAATCGCAATTACTCGCGCCATACCTTCACCAGCCAAAACCGTCGTCGCCGCCAGCACGACATCGCCATCCTTTTTCTCAATCGACGCGGACTCGCCAGTCAACATACTTTCATTCAGCTCCAAGCCTTTTGACTCAATAACTTTCGCGTCCGCCGGTAGTTCATCGCCAGCCTGAATAAGAATTTCATCGCCAACCTTAAGCTCGTCATAACCGACCTCGACAACATTTCCATCTCTTAACAATCGAGCTTTCGGCGCGCTCATTAGCTCCAATTGACGCAAAACTCGCTTAGCCCTTAGCTCCTGAATAATGCCAATCGTCGAGTTCACGACAATCACCACCGAGATAAACCACGCATCACGATATTCGCGAACATAAACCAGCGCGCCAGCCAATAGAAAAATCACCACGACAATAGGTGAGAGCAGATTCCGCTTAATAATGTCCAAGTAGTCGCGCATTAGCTTGTCCGAATCCTTCTATAACTAAACCTCGCGCCGACTCGCCAATTTCCGTACGCGTCAGAGTCAAATTGATATATCTCGCCATTTTTCACTTCAGAAATCAAAACTAAGGCAGGATTATACGGCGCCAAAGTTTTATAAAAATGCAAATCTTCATCCGTAACGTGCTTTCTTCCAGGAAAAACTTCGCGGAATTTGCGCTTGCCAATGTCTTCAAAATATCGCGGCTGACCTTTTGGTGGAAGAAATAATTCCGCACGCATACCCATTCGCGAAATTATCTTTTTAACGTCAGACAAAATCAACGGCGAAGTCGCCTCCAAATACATCATCAGCTGCTTTTTATTCGTTAAAAACACCGACGCCTTAGCCGTGCGACTAACATCAGCGTGCCACAAAATTATCGATTGAACATCAATTGGAAAACCAAATTTTTCCTTAGCAATTCGCTCCAGCGCCAGCTCGTCGTACGTCGCCTTATTCATAGATAATATTTTACCATTTTTTTATGAGGTGCGCGAGATGGCAAAGATGTAAAATCTAATAGCCAACCTGTCTGACCGATTCGACTGCTTGACGGGAAATATCCAAGTGGCTTTTACCCTTAAACGCGTCTTCTGGATGTTTTTCATTCACCCTCTTAATACTGAATCTATAACCTTAGACGAATTCTGTAAATAGCAATTTTGATATCGCGTTCTAAAGCCTGCCAACATGGTAGAATAAAACTATGGATTTCAATACTCGTTACGCTAAATTAAACGATAATCAACGACAAGCAGTCGACTACATTCACGGATCGCTTTTGGTAATTGCTGGGCCAGGAACGGGAAAAACCGAGCTTCTAAGTATGCGCACTGCCCAAATCCTGAGACAAACCGACACTTTGCCAAACAGTATTTTATGCTTGACGTTTACTGAAAGCGGCGCCACAAATATGCGCCAACGACTTCGCCAGATTATCGGTGAGGACGCGTATAAAATTGCGATTCATACATTCCACAGCTTCGGCACAGAAATCATCAATCAACATCGCGAGTATTTTTTCCGTGGCGCCGACGCTCAGCCAGTTGACGAATTGACGCAATATCAAATCATTTCTGGCATACTTGAAGATCTCGATTGGCGAAATCCATTAAGCGCGAAAAACAACGGGGAATTTGTTTATATTAAAGACCTCATCCGCATCATTTCCGAGTTCAAGCAAAGTGGCTTAACGCCGTCAGAATTACGGGCAATTATTGAGGACAATCAAAGCACAATCGCCGAAATCGCGCCAGACATTCAGCAAGTATTTTCCGCCAAAATATCGAAAAAGACAATTGAAATGTTTGCGCCGATAGCTGAGAAAATTGCCAATTTAGCCGCCAAAAATCCTGACGAGAAAAACTCAAAATTGCCAGCCTCAATCACACCATACGCCAACGTTTTGGCGCTGAGCATCGTGCATGCCACTCAAGAAGCACTTGACGAAAACTCAACCAAGCCGCTGACTGCTTGGAAAAATAAATGGTGCGAAAAAAATGCCAATGGCGAATTTGTCCTGAAAGATTTTACCGCCGCAGAAAAATTATCCGCCGCAATTGACGTTTACGAAAAGTACGTAAATATTCTGTCCGAACGCTCATTATTCGACTACGACGACATGATTTTATCCGTTATTCAAGCCTGCGAATCTCACCCAGAACTGCGCGCAAATCTCCAAGAGCAATTCCAGTTCATCATGGTCGACGAGTTCCAGGACACGAACTTGGCGCAACTTCGATTACTGTTCAATTTGACCGGCGAGAATGACGACAATCCAAACATCATGGCGGTTGGCGATGACGATCAAGCAATCTTCAGCTTCCAGGGCGCAGACGTGGGCAACATCCAGCGTTTCCGCCAACATTATCACGACCCAAAAATCATTGTTTTGACCGACAATTATCGTTCCGCCGAGAACATTTTATCTTCAGCGCGGGACGTCATCACTCAGGGCGCGGATCGACTGGAAAACACGATTGACGGACTATCAAAGCAATTGACCGCACACGCAAATAGTGAAGGCTCAAAAGTCGAAATCCAAGAATTCTCATCTGTTAGCGAAGAGAGAGCGGGAATTGCCAAACAAATTGCCGAGCTGATAAAAAACGGCGAAAAGCCAGAAAACATCACGATTATTGCGCGCCACCATAAGGAACTCATTGAAATTCTTCCGCATCTTTATAAGGAAAATCTTTTTGTCAATTACGAGCGTCACGACGACATTTTGGAGCAAGATATAATTCAGATTCTGGACAAATTAGCGCGAACTGTCGTGGCGATTAGCCAGAATAATTTGGACGTTGCCAATAGTCTACTACCGGAAATTACGGCTCATCCAGCGTTTGGATTTTCTGCACTGGACATCTGGAAATTGAGCCTTCAAGCTTACAAAAATCGGCAATTGTGGCTGGAAAGTATGCTGGCGAACAGCGTATTTAAGGAATTTGCGGAGTGGCTTTTGGAGCGCGCTAAGGACGTGCCGAATCTACCATTGGAAGAGCAATTGGACAATTTATTGGGCTTAACTAACGATGAAAGCAGTGATCTTCAGGTCAATTCTCTCGCCAATTTCTATTTCTCACCAGAAAAGCTAGATAAAAACCCAGAAGCGTATCTGACGATCCTGGAAAGTTTGCGCACTTTGCGTCAAAAACTTCGCGATCGAATCACCGATAAAAACCCGACTCTGGAAGATTTTTTGGAATTTATTGACCTGCACATTTCGACAAAAACTCGCTTAACACAAATTCGCACGCACGCAAGTTCACTCAGCGGCGCCATAAACTTAATGACCGCGCACAAATCCAAAGGTCTGGAATTTCCGCACGTTTTTGTGATTGGGGCAATTGACAGCGCTTGGGGCGAAAAAGTTCGTTCACGCAGTCGAATTATTAGATATCCCGCAAACCTCCAACTTCAGCCAGCGGGCGCCACTTACGACGAACGACTTCGGTTATTCTTTGTGGCGATGACTCGCGCCAAAACCACATTGACCATGACTTATTCTCAAACCAACGATTCTGGCAGCGACACGATAATCGCCAGTTTCTTGACTAATTGCACGCCAACCATCATTCCGACCAGCGATGATCCAGCCGAACAGATTGAACTCGCTGAAACCGATTGGACGACGCGACTAACTTCACCAATCGTTCCAGAATTAAAGGATTTATTGGCGCCAGCGCTGGAAACATACAAACTTTCTGCGACGCATTTGAACAACTTCCTCGACGTTTCACGTGGCGGACCGCAAAATTTCTTATTGAACAATTTACTACATTTTCCATCCGCCAAAAATTCCGCCGCAGCTTACGGAACCGCGATTCACAGCAGCCTTCAGCAAGCACATTGCTCATTCAGCGCCGATCATCAATTGCCAAGCACCGAACAAATCCTCCAATTCTTCCAAAAATCCCTCGAGAGCCAGCATTTGCCAGCGGACGATTTTCAATTGTATTTGGACAAAGGGAAGTCGGCTTTGACTGCGTTCTTAAACGCCAAATCTTCAGATTTCCACGATACAGACTTGGCGGAATTGGACTTTTCAAACCAAGGCGTAATTATAGATAACGCCAGATTGACCGGTAAACTTGACGTTGTCGACATCGACAAGCAAAATAAAACCATCTTCGTAACGGATTATAAAACCGGCAAGCCGTCGCATTCTTGGAAAGGTTCGGCCGATTACGAAAAAATCAAACTTCATAAATATCGTCAGCAATTGATGTTCTATCAGCTACTGGTCGAGCATTCACGCGATTATGGCAATTTCACGTTTACTGGCGGGCGACTACAATTTGTCGAGCCAGACATGAAGACTGGCGATATTCTTAGTCTGGAAGACACATTCTCCAGAGAAGAGCTGACTGAATTTACGCAACTAATTGAGATTATTTGGCATAAAATCACCACGCTTGATATGCCAGACATTTCTGGATATTCGGCGGATTATAAGGGAATGCTGCAATTTGAAAAAGACCTGCTGGCAGGCGAAATATAAAAATATTCTGATATATTGTTGCATTTTTTTATAATTAGTGTTATTATAATAAACGCTTTATTGATAAAGCAGCTCTCGACTTGACACCATAAATAGTGTCAAGTCCTGACCATGCTTCGCACAAAAGCATGGTCTGAAAGATGGTTAGAGATACTTGCCTATAGCCGCAACTGCGGCGGGGAGGGGGTGATCCCCTATGTCCTGGACAAACCAGGAGCACGAGGCCGCCTTGCAAGCGGCACGCGCCGGCCAGGCCGACAAGCGCCAGCTGGAGAAGCTGAAGGAGGCAGCCGGCCAGGCTGGAGCCCGTGGCCGCGAGGCCGCTCGTGCACTTCAAGGCAAGAAGTAAATTCTTGCCTTGAAAAAAGGCGGTCGGGGTTTGTGCGACTCCGAAACCGCTGACCTCGCGTCAGCTAGAGAGTGTCCGCCCCCTCCTGGCATGATTCAGCCAGCCGATAATCCGGAAAAGAATCAAAGGACATGATTCTGGAAAAATCCCGCCGCTTTGTTGTGAAAATGGAGTAGCGGTTGATAAGTGGGTTCGACCCCCTCCGTGTCCGCCGGGGAGAAAGCAAGACAAAGACGTCTTGCTTCCTCCCCCCCCAATTTTGGGTTCGCGAGATTCATTCGTCGCAGATTCTTCTCTCAAAGATGAGATTAGAAACTACTACGAACAGAACCGCTTGAGCCCGCCCACACCCTATCTCGATGGCGAGATAGGGTTTTTCCTTTTTTGTGATAAAATAACAGAGATGACATCATTTTGGAATAATTTACCGCAGCCATTTTTCATATTGGCACCAATGGAAGCCGTCACTGACGTCGTGTTTCGTCATGTAGTGAAACAGGCTGGCGCACCATATATATTTTTCACCGAGTTCGCAAATGCTACCGGCTGGGTTCACGCTGGCGACAAAGCCATAGCTGGGCGACTATTTAAAACCGACGATGAACAGCCACTGATTGCGCAAATTTGGGGTGGCGAGCCAGGGGACATGGAAGCTTTCGCGAAGCACTGCGCGGAACTTGGTTTTAACGGAATTGATATCAATATGGGTTGTCCCGCCAAATCTGCCATTAAAAGCGGTGGCGCGGCTCTGATTCGTCGACCCGACATAGCGATAGCTGCAATTGACGCCGCCAAAAAATCTGGATTGCCTGTTAGCGTAAAAACTCGGCTGGGCTATACTTACGTCGATGAATGGCGCGAGTGGCTGACGACAATTCTCAAACAAGACATCGTGAACTTGACGATTCATCTGCGCACCAAAAAAGAGATGAGTAAGGTTGCGGCGCATTATGAATTGATTGACGAGATTATTAAGCTGCGCGATGAAATTGCCCCACAAACTCTTTTGACTATCAACGGCGACATTCGCGACAGAGAACACGGGCTGGAAATTGCCAGAAAACATCCTGGCGTGAATGGAATTATGATTGGGCGAGGTGTTTTCAGCGATCCGTTCTGTTTCCGTAAATCGAAAACTGACGCAGATAATCACAAGGAAGAACTTTTGGCGCTCCTTAATTATCACTTGGATTTGTTCGATTCTTACCAGCCGATTTTAGGGCGACCTTTTGAAACGCTAAAGCGTTTTTTCAAGATTTATATTCGCGATTTTGATGGCGCAAAGGAACTTCGGGAGAAATTGATGCACACCACGACGACCGACGAAGTCCGTCAACTGCTTGAAAATATATGAAATTTGTGATATAATAAGTATATGTCTGATTTCATAGAAGGTAAATTGTCTTATATTAGCCCTTTAGATGTTACAATCCCCGAACTGAAGAATAGCCCAGAAGGCGTAATACTCTTGTCGGACACTCCAAGACCAGACCAAACACCCCTCAATATGCGAATAGATACGATACCAAAATATGCAGAGGGCAGAGAAGATAGTATTTATCAAGTCCAGTTTGGGGACATGACAATATCGGGACAAACGGAGAGTTCTCCAAAAACAATTCAACCAGTGGCAATAAAGCCAGCCGACTCATTAAATCGCGCCATCCGCGAATACAATATAACAAAATATCTCAACAGTAGAGAAGAAGGAAGACGATTAACATTTCAGGTCCTAGGATTTACTAGATGGGGGGGTAATTATAGTGTTATTACCGAATTCGAATCAGGAGTTGTTACTTACGACAACACCATCTTAAATGAGGCGCACAAACCTACTGAGTCAGAGATATCAGAAGCTCTAACTACAGCAGCATTGACGTTAGTGACACTAAACGATTTCGGTCTGATGCACGGAGATTTTCAGGTAAAAAATACTGCGAGAGATGTCAATAATAGAGTCCGCAT
>CAUTMO010000010.1:0-32367 GCA_963539815.1 uncultured Candidatus Saccharibacteria bacterium
CGAAAATGTCTTCACTTCATCACTATCCGCGCCCAAAACCTCGATAACCCCCTGACCCAAATCCAGCGCCTGCTCAACGCTCTGACTTAGTCGGGATCGCATTTCCGCCGTCAAAGCCAACCTGTCAACCACCAGCTCGATATTATGCTTGTAGCTTTTTTGCAATTCCGGAAATTCATCCAGCGCGTACACCACGCCGTCCACGCGAACCCTGGCATAGCCAAGTCGCTGATATTGCTCCGGAATGTGCACAAACTCACCTTTTTTATTCTTCACAATTGGCGCCAATAGCAGAATTCGCTTATCAACAAATTGTCGCAGAATCTCGTCAATAATCACCTCGGTCGTGCGACGCGTCACTTCATTGCCACAAATCGGACAATGCGGCACACCAATTCGCGCAAACAAAAGCCTCAGATAATCATAAATTTCTGTCACCGTAGCCACGGTCGAACGCGGATTGCGGCTGGTCGACTTCTGATCAATTGAAATCGCTGGACTAAGTCCTTCAATCGAATCGACATCAGGCTTATCCATCGTACCCAAAAACTGGCGCGCATAGGAATTGAGGCTCTCCATATAACGACGCTGACCCTCGGCGTAAATCGTGTCAAATGCCAAACTGGATTTTCCAGATCCACTAAGCCCAGTAATCACCACCAGCTGATCTCGCGGAATCTCAATATCTACATTTTTCAGATTGTGCTCACGAGCACCTTTAACACGAATTACCTCTGTCATAACCGCTATATTATACAGGTTTTTGACAATTTTTTCCAGTCCAAATATCGACGCAAATCAGAGTTAAAACACATTACGCTTATGATTGCAAGTCAATATCTTATTTGCTACAGTTAGATCTATGAGAAAGCTGGGCATTTACTTAGTTATAACACTCGGAGCGATACTACTCGCACCTTTTGTTGTTGACCAGCTTTTTTTCTTCTTTTTCCTGGGAAAAATCCCCTTCACAAACATCAGTCTGCCCGCAATTTTAATGGTTATTTTCTGGGCAATTATCGTACCATCAGCAATTATCCTCAGAAAATCACTTTCTGTCCTGTTTTGGAAGTCCATTGACATTGCCGGCGAAATCGCACAACGACGAATCAACAGAAAAATCCGCTACTTTACACCAAACCAAAAAAGCGAACTTATTTTATTATCAATTTATCTACTTTCCAATATGAAAAAGAGCGAGCCTAATCATGAAGTCGAATCTCAAAAGCTCGCTCCGTCTATGACTTAATCTTTAGTCATATTTAAAGCCTATCTATTACCCAACCCATCAAACAGGCATCCCCATTTATGCAAACAACTATGACAAAATCAGACTTCAACTATCAACAGAAGGCAAGACCGATTCCAGCCATAATTGCAATTCTTGCAAAATAAACTGCTGTTCATCAGTCGCATTAGGCGCTAATCGTTGCAGAGATTTCATAAATTGCGGCATCTGCGTCTGTAAATGCCCAGTTCGCCATTCTTCCCATTGCCGCAATTCATCTTCACTAAGCAAATTAGGAAAACTTCGCGCTTTATAATGCAACAATAGTGGCGACAATCGCTCATCCTGAAAATCCGGATGAAAATCAGCCAATTCGCGCTCGTCAGCATTGCGCACAGCTTCAACACGAACTCGATCACTATTACCCAAAAAACCATCGTATAATTGCGCTTCTGGGTCGGTCATTTTCTTAAACTCTGGCCTATTTTCAAATATACTACGCAGCCTTTCGGCAAAATCTGGATGAGAAAGTAAAATATCTTGGTGTTTCTGTACGGTTTCCGCATCCAGAGAAATCTTCTGCCAACCATCGCCCTGAGTCAACACGCCAAGTGGCGAAACTGCCGGACAGCGATTATATTGTAATTCCTTAACTGGCAATTTAACGAAATCCTCAGCTTGCCTTTCTTCCCATGTTGCAAATATCTTCGCCGACAATTCCTCAACACTCAGATCAACAAACGGCGTCGGATCATAGCGCAAATCATAAACAATCACGCCACCGTTTCGACTCGTAGTTAGCGGAAAAGCCACGGTCGTTTTGGCGAATTCCTTGTCATATCGGCCACTCGCATAAACAAAAGGTTTTTTATCATCAACATTCACCAGTTTCTGCACCAATTTCTTGTCGCGCATTTTCAGCAAATAGTCGTACATTTGCGGCTGATTTTGCTTAATCAATTTAGTCACAGCGATTAACGCCGTCACATCTGCTAGTGCATCATGTGCGTTCTCGTGCTCTATTCCGTTAGCTTTCGTGATGAGTTCCAGGCGATTACTCGGCTCACCTTTATCGTCAATTGGCCATTCAATTCCCTCAGGTCGAAGCGCCCTGGTTAAACGCACCACGTCCAACAAATCCCATCTGGATCGACCATCTTTCCAAGTCCACTCATATGGATCGTAAAAATTTCGCCAAAACAAATGACGAATAAACTCGTCGTCAAAACGGATATTATTAAATCCAACAGCAATCGTATCAGGCGTAAATATTTCCTCGCTTAACATGCGCGCAAATTGAGCCTCAGTATAGCCTTCTTCGACAGTTTTTTGCGGCGTTATGCCCGTCACCATCAACGCATCAGGACTCGGCAGTGTATCGTCATTTAGCGTCACGAGAATATTATACGGTTCGCCAATCGGTTGCAAATCCATATCGGTTCGTTGACCGGCAAATTGCATAATTCGATCTTGTCGAGGATTAAGACCGCTAGTTTCAAGATCGTAGAAGAAAAATGTTTGCGCCATATCTATATTATACCATCAAGCTCACACTAATTTACACCAGCAGAATCTATTGCTCGACCAATGTAAACGGCATAGATTCGCCAATCTGAATCAAGCTTTCGCCAATCGCCCCTTGACGTAATAATTCGTGAGTAATTCCCATTTTTCGCATAATATCTCGCAAGCGATTAACGGATTCAAACTGATCAAAGTTAGTCCGACGAGCAAACTTTTCAATCTTAGCGCCCGTAACAATAAACTCAATTTTCTCATCTTCATCGTCAGTCTCATTAGATTCAGCGTCAGAAACACGCCTTACCGACCAAGCATCAGAAATAACCTGATCGTCCAACGAAATTGTCGGCAAATCTTCCTCTTTTTCATCAACAATCTCAGCTTCACGCTCTCGATATTTAGCAACTTCATCGCGCAACATTCGCAGAAGCTCAGTCACTCCGTCGTGTGTCTGGGAAGAAATCGCCACGACCGGCGCGCCATTAGCTACTTTTTGAAGGGCAGTCGACTGCATAGCAATAATTTCATCATCCAAGCCTTCACATTTGGTCAGTGCTATTATTTCTGGACGCTCCGCCAATGATTCAGAATATTTTTCCAGCTCGCGACGAATTGCCTGATATTTCTCTGCCGGGTCATCACTATATACATCAATCATATGAAGCAGCACGGCCGTTCGCTCAACATGGCGCAAAAACTGATCACCCAAACCTTTACCTTCTGATGCGCCCTCAATCAGCCCCGGGATATCAGCAATCAAAATCGACCCATCGTCAACATCGGCAACCCCCAAATTCGGCGTCAAAGTCGTAAACTCATAATTGGCAATCTCTGGGCGCGCATTAGAAATCACACTTAAGAACGTCGATTTACCAGCGTTCGGAAAGCCAACTAAGCCGACATCAGCCAATAATTTCAATTCCAGTTCTGCCTCGAATTCCTCACCAGCCTCACCAAGTTCAGCAATTTTAGGCGTTTGGCGCGTACTAGACGTAAAGTGTGCATTTCCGAATCCACCATCTCCCCCGCGGGCCACCACCGCTTGCTGTTGATCTTCAGTCAAATCTGCGACCACCATGCCATCGCGCTTTACTAGAGTACCCATTGGCACCTTAACGATTAGCGGCGCACCACTTTTTCCTCGTTTATTACGCTTTCCGCCATCGCCGCCTTTTTCAGCCTTAAGTTCCGGCTTATATCTAAAATTCAAAAGCGTGTTAAGATCTTTTGTCGCCAAAAAAACAATATCACCGCCACGACCGCCATCACCGCCATCGGGACCACCCTTATCGACGTATTTCTCATGACGAAAACTGACTACACCATTACCGCCTCTACCGGCACGCACTAAAACTTTTGCAATATCTACAAACATATATTTAGTATACCAAAAAAGCACCCCCGATAGATAGCGGAGGTGCTAATATTAATTGACTCTAATGGATATATAGATAACCGCCTGCACCGTTGAGTGTGCGGTGAGTAATAATTCCATAGCCTGCGTAGTTCATGTCGCTAACGTAAACCACACCGTTTTCAACTCGCTCAACAATACCAACGTGGCCATAATATCCGGCAGTCGTCTGGAATATGGCACCAGGCGCTGGCGTATTATTAACTACGAATCCAGCGGCACGAGCACTTGTAGCCCAAGTATTAGCATTACCCCAGAAACTACCAATCGGACGACCAAGCTGCAAACGACGCTCGTATGCATACCATGTACAGTTACCTGCCGCATAACGGTTGCCAACAGAAGCAGTCAACCAACTTCGACTCGCGCTCGTAGTAGTAGATGATGCCGAAGAAGAATATCGGTTACCATAAGACCTACTTCGCGGAGCGACATAACCAGGTCGCTCATTTTCTGGAAGCTCACCTCCAGGCAACACAATTCTAGAACCAGTAGACAGTTTAGCACCGTCATCAATGTCATTATACAGAACGACGCGCTCAGCGCTCGTCTTATACTTTTCTGCCAGAGATTGGGCAGTATCGCCGTCTTTAATAGTATAAACAACACCGTCAACGAGAGGCACAACTAGAGTCTTATTCGGCTCTACAGCGTCTGAAGTTGTATTATTAGCCCAACGAAGCGTCTGAGATGAAATCTTAAACTTCTTAGCAATAGATTCCATTGTGTCACCCTCTTTGGTCACGTAAGATGAAATACCACGCGCCGCCGAAGTGTCTGGCTTAACAATGTCAGGTTTTGTTATAACTTCTGCATCATTCTGAGAAAGATTCTTCTTAATTGTTAGTGAAGTTTCAGATTCGCGCAAGTCGCCAGCCGAAGGTAATTCTGCCGTTTCTGCCAAGTTAGTCACAGCATTAGCTGCCGTTAATTCATCTACTGAAGCTGTTTTAGACTTAGCAGACTTAGATACCGATGAGATACCAGTAGTTTCAGATGATGCTAAGGTTTTTGATCTTTCAGCAGATACGTTACTACCGCTATTGCCGTAGACCAAAAATGATATAGTCAATAAAAATATTCCACCGTAGATTGCAAATGATTGCAGTTTACGTTTTTTACTCCGAAGAGATGTAAAATGGTTACGAATAATCGTTCTCCTTGTGTTGATGTTACCATCAGCACCTCTACCAAATTGTCTTTCTTCTCGCAATAGAACAGGATATGTTGTCGACCTAATTGATTATTATTATTCTACATTAGTTTTGCTATATCCGTAGCGACAATTTTGGCAGGTCATTTATCGTAATTCACCCCTGTTGATAAATTATACAAATGATCTAACATCTATTTTACACAACATTGACAATAAAGTCAATAAATTTTATAAAATGCGTTTTTGTCAAGAAATCTGGCACTTCTTTTGACAGTGAGCCTTGACATTAGCCTCGTGTTCTTCGTTAGTTTTTGCAAAATACGTAACATCATCGTCGCCGCTCAGAAAATATAGATAATCAGAGTTTATCGGGTCAGCAGCAGCATTCAACGCGCTCAAACTAGGCGAAGCGATTGGTCCAGGAGTTAAGCCTTTTTGAATGCGTGTATTATATGGCGACTTAAGGTTCGGTGAGCGCTCTGCCCCTGTTTTGTCGGCAATATATTGATATGTTACATCAGAGCCCAACGGCATATTGGCTTTCAGGCGATTGTAAAACACGCTAGCAATCTTACGCTGATCCTCGCAAGTTTCCACGCCAGACCCACAGCCAATCGATTCACGCTGAATAATCGACGCTAGTGTTATCCCTTGATATAAGGTCAGCCCACGAGCTTTAAATTTCTCCTCCATATTATATTTCTTAACAATTTTCTCCAGATGATCAATTGAGCGCTGTAAAACCTGTTCTGCGGTTTCGTCTGGGGAAATATAGAATGTTTCACCGTAAATATACCCCTCAAGCCCAGCATTTTCCGGTCTACCCGCAAAAACTGGACTGTCATACTTAGCGGCAAATGCCTTTTTTATCTGATCATCCGAGAATCCCGCCTTAAGTAGCACAGATTCAACCTCTCTGCCATCAGAATTCTTCATTTTTTTATTCAAAGTCGATCCAGGATAAAATGTTATAGCAATCTCATCAGTTTTACCGCTAGTCAAATGATTAATTATTTCATCGACAGATTGTGAAGCTTTTACAGAATAAACGCCAGCCTTAAACTTGCTTGCCGAATTATGAAGCCTTGTGTAAATAGAAAATGCTAAAGAGTTTTTGATAATTTTATTATCCTCTAAAGTTTTGGCGATATCACTAGACCCCATGCCTTCTTTAATATTAATTCTGAAGGTTTGCTGACTATTTACGTCGACAGGAGAAAGCATCTGCTTATACCACACCGTTGCCCCGAGAGCGCCGATTCCAGCGATAGCCACAACTATTGACAACACCAGTAGCCAAATACGTCGTTTACGAATTTTCATAGTTCTCCTCCAAAAAATCTTGCAAAATTATGCTAGCAGCCTCCGCATCAATCTCGCCCTTATCTTTAATTTTATTCCCCAATCTCTGCTCGGCCTGCACACTTGTTAAAGATTCGTCTTGAAAAACAATCTCAGTATCAAGCTCAATGTCTTCAAATTGCTTAACAAATTCTTCTACAAATTCCGTCTGCTTTGTTGGTTCGCCAGATTGATTTCGTGGATAGCCCACTACGATCGTATCAATATCGTGCCTCAATACTAGCTCTGTTATTTCCTGGACGATATTTTCATTATTCTCCAACCAACCAAACGGCACGGCAATTTTCACTTGCGAATCCGCCATAGCCAAGCCAATTCGCCGAGATCCAACATCTAGCGCTAAGAAGTTTTTACTTGACATCTTTTATCTTAAACTCGACATTAATCTTATTGATATCTTTCGGAACAGATTTAACCCAGAATGGCGAGAATTTAACATCGACATCTTCAACACCTTCGATAGATTCAATAGCAGACTGAACCTCTCCGTAACTCTTGCCTTTGGCTTGATCCTTTACGTTCGCTTCTTTAATATCTGGGCCAACCTTTCCGTTCGTAGTTAAGCGCACAGTCTGTGCATTATGCGCCTTAGAAAATTGCGAGAACGCAATCTTGCTTACTCCATTGTCATAAATTCTCTGCGACTTCTTACCAGAAATCTCTTCTTTAAGCTTTGCTTCCACAAAGTTTTTTAACTCATTCTTATCAATAGCCAATGCACTGGCGGTAATTGTCGATTTTAGAGTTACAGCTCCAGTCGCCTCACCATCCACAGCCACGCTCGAGCTAGGATCTGATCGGTTTTCAACGTAGCTTTCCGTTATAACCGTTGCCGAATCGCCGAACGATGACAACAATTGCTCTTTTAATCCATCAATCTTCTTTTCGCTCAGCTTGCTTTTTGCCGATTCTATATCACTAGCCGTCACAACCGTCGCAGTTTTATCGGTACCGCCACTAGTAGCAGACCGCAGCGACGCAGAAATGTCATCAACCGAAATACTCATACTGCCAGTGGCTGCATTATACTGAGCTCCACCCTCACTGGCGGTAATAGCCCCAGAAGCAGATCCCGGACACTTATATCCTGGACAACTCCAGCCCAACGTAGCCCCCGGAACAGTCACAGAAGAATTCAAAGTATAAGATAGTCCACTATTTTTCAAAATTGTACCAGCTGAAATAGTCACACTACTTGACGACGAGTTACTGAAGACAACCACCCCAGTAGCTTTTTCTCCGACATTCTTTTTGCCTGTAGCAGAAAATTCAACACTAACCTCTTTAGCTAGCTCCTTTTTCACAGACTTAATGACATTAGATTTCGCATTTGTAGAAGCTGTTTCACTCAAGTTGACGGTATCACTGACTGTCACACTGGTCGTCTTTGCTGAAATAATAACCGTAGCGTGTGGCGCAAACCAAATTGCCCAAACCAAAAATACAACGAAAAGTAAGGCGCCGCCTCCAATTAACAAGAACTTTTTACGAAATGTATTAAAATCAGGGACTTTTGGTTTTTTAACCATCTTTTTCAGAGAGTCCAATCCCTTAGATTCTCTCTTGTTTGCGTCAGCTATAGCATTATCTACGGCAGAATCTTCATCAGATTTCTTTGATCTTTTCGCGGAATCCGCCATATCTCCAACCGCCAGTTTGCCGCCATCAATCACATCATTGTCGTCATCAACTTTCAGGACTGGAATCTCCGCAATTTCTGGCTTACTCTGAAGTGTTTTTGCTATAGGAATTTTCGCCGTTGCCGCTAATCCAGCCAAAACCGAATCATTCGTGATTAATACAATTCTCTTATCCGCCGAAGTTGCCGCCCGAGCTAGTAATCGAATATTGACTGCACTCTGTAAAACGCCAATTCTTCGAGGCGGCACTAACGCAATAATCCTCTCTTTCGACGCCTTAATCTTACTAATTATCGTCGTAATGTCGTCTTCTACATCGATATAAATAACGTCTTTATTCATTTTAAATCTTTAACAACCTATTTACTTTTTCAACTAAACTATTACCGTCTTGACTACCGATAATTGTATCATATCCAACTCGTAACAAACCCATTGCGGTTACGAATGTGTGATCACTAATATCTCCAGTTTCGTCAACTATTCCCGTAATATCACTTGGATTGATATATTGAACTACTGGTTTCTTAGTAAAAGGCAGGTCTTCTGGCCAGCGTCGAGTTTTCAGAGCTTCAGTAATTTTCTTTAGACTCGATCCACCACCACACAGTAAAATCCTATTCGGCAAATAATCGACATTATCAAAATCGCTCAGCGCCAATTCAACACCTGATAGCCAAACTTCCAAAGTCTTGTCGATCGCCGCGTCAACTTTTTTCTTGACGCTAGGCTTCAAATTCTCATTATCAATATTCAGCTTCAACTTTTCTGCATCTTTGAAGCTTAAATCCAGGTCAGCTGCAATAGTTCTAGTGAAACTTCGTCCGCCAATACCAAACATCTTCGTGCCTTCGACTCCGCCGTCATTAACAACTGCAATATCCGTCGTGCCACCACCAATGTCCGCTAGAATCGCCGTGAAATTGCTATCCGTATCCGATCCCAAAACGCTCCTACTCACCGCAAATGGCTCAGCAGCCACAGCCACTAAATCCAGCGCAAGCTCGTCCGCAACCTTCTCCAATGCACCGATATGAACCATCGGAGCAAACGCCGTGTAAATCTGCACCGCCACATCTCGCCCCTGAAAACTAATCGGATTCGAAACTTTATAGCCATCAATATGAATACTCACCAGCGCCGAGTTGACCAATTTCACCTCTACGTCTTCATTGCCAGTTTCCAGTGCAATTTGAGCCTGAGCTTTTCCCTGGGCTCGCTCCTGAACTTTCTCAATGATAAATTCCATCTCGGCAATGTCTAGTGGCTTATTCGGCTGAGGTCTGCGATAGCGAATAGTATTCGTAACGCCCTTAACTAATTCGCCCGCGATACCAATAACAACTCGCTTACCCTGAACGCCAGCTTGATCTTCAGCCTCAGACAGAGCCTCCTCGCAATTCGCTACAACACCAGCAATATCAGCAATCGCGCCACTGTGCATATCGCCCATTTCCTGCTGTTTTCGCCCAACACCGATAATCTTCAGTTCGTCGTCTTTAACTTCAGCAATCAACGCCTTAACCACTTCCGTACCAATATCTAAGCTAACCAATAGTTCTCGACTATCTTTATCAGACTTCTTTAACATATCTTTCAATGCCATATAAGAAATATTATATAACGCTTGTGATTTTAGAGCAACAGTTAATTATCTATCTTAAAACAGCCTTGATTCGACGAATTCCAGCCGAGCTAGATTCTTCTTTGGTGATTTTGAATCGCTTGCCATCTTCAGCCAAAATTCCGGTATGTTCGACATGTGGACCGCCACAAACTTCAAAGCTGACAATGTTATCATCCTTGCCAATGGAATACACCTTAACCTCGTCACCGTAACGCTCACCGAATGCACCAATTGCACCCATGCTCAATGCCTCATCGGTCGGATATATAGCAAAACTAACTGGTAAATCTTCATCAATCCAAGCATTAACTTGATCCTCGACCGCCTGTTTTTCCTCAGGTGTCAATTTATCGTGATTAAAATCAAAGCGCAATCGATCGGCAGTAATATTACTACCGTGCTGCTGTAAATCCGACGCATTTAAGACCTTCCGCAGTGCCGCGCCGAGAAGATGCGTCGCCGTATGATATTTCAAGTGAATTGAATCATGACCTTCCAAGCCACCGCTAAATTGCCCCTTACGAGCTGTCTTAGAGCGCTGTCGCTGCTCATTCATTTTCGCGGTAAATTCTTCGCGCCAATTGTCCGAAAGTTTAATTCCTTGTTTATATGCCTCTTCCGTACTGAGTTCCACCGGGAAACCGAAAGTGTCATACAAAGTGAACAATTCTTCACCAGTCAAGCCATCGTCAATGTAGCGTTGCATTTGTCGCAAGCCTTTTTTTAGAGTCTGGCGAAAGGCTTTTTCTTCCTTAACGAGGACAGAAATTATATTGTCACGACTATTCTTAACCTCTGGAAAATCAGCTTCATATAGATCAGCAATCACCGGGACAACTTCCTCTAAGAAATTCTGCTCAATCCCCAAATCAAAACTATAACGAATTGCCCGACGGAGCAGACGACGCATTACATAGCCCTGCTCTTTATTACTTGGCACGCACCCATCAACCGCCATAAACGCCGCAGCCCTCAGATGGTCGGCAATCACTCGCATACTTTCGGTATGTGAAGTGTAATCCTTGCCGCTCAGATCTTGCAGCTTTTCAATAATCGGCCAAAGCAAACTAATCTTAAAGACGTCAGGATCATTATTTGCGGCAGCCGCAATTCGCTCCAGTCCAGAACCGTGGTCAATATTCGGCTTATCAAGTGGCACAAATTGCCCCTCAGCAACCTTTTTATATGCCATAAATACGTTATTGCCGATTTCCATAAACCGACCACAATCACAGTTCGGATGACAATTTTCACCAAATTTTGGATCATGTTCAATGAAGTCAAACTCGTAAAACATCTCGCTGTCTGGGCCACACGGATCACCAATAGGAGTAGTTTCTGGACCACCATTACGACTCCACCAGTTTTTACTACCGTCATAAAAGAAAATTCTTTCACCTGGATTTACACCACGCGCCGCGCCCTGCTCTTCGCTGCCGATATCCGCCATTTTTGCATCGATGCCCTTTTCTGCAAACTTTTTCTGCCACAATTTAGCCGCTTCAACGTCTTTATCGATATTATATTCCGGCGCACCAATAAAACACGTTACGTACAATCTCTGCGGATCAAGACCAATTTCCTCAGTCAAAAACGTCCACATCCAACCAATTTGTTCTTCCTTAAAATAGTCGCCCAAACTCCAGTTTCCAAGCATCTCAAAAAATGTCGTATGACGATTATCGCCAATGTCGTCGATGTCCTGCGCTCGCAAACACGTTTGAGAATCAGCAATTCTCTTGCCTTCGGGATGCGCCTCACCAAGCAAATACGGAATCATCGGCTGCATTCCGGCGCCTGTAAATAAAGTCGTCGGGTCATTAGTTAAAATCAACGGCGCACGCTCAACTACAGCGTGACCTTGCTTTTTATAAAATTCAAGATATTTACTACGTATTTTTTGGGCATTCATGAGTGTTATTATACCATAAAATAACCCCACCTTATAGATGGGGTTTATAGATCAAATCGCCAATCTCAACAGATTATTCAGCTACTTCTTCAGCTGGCTCTTCTTTTGGTTGATTCTTGCGAAGCTTTTCTGGATTGCGGATGGCTTTGTGCTTATCAGCAGAAACTTCCTTAACCCACTTTGGCAACTTAACGCCAGCTTCTTTCAATAGCTTAACTACGCGTGGTGTTGGCTGTGCGCCATTGTCCAAATATTTCTGAGCCAATTCAACTTGGATATTTGATTCTTTAGTGTGTGGGTTGTAGCTACCTACATAAGCGACTACACGACCGCTTGATGGATGACGATGTGCTTCTTGTACCGCCAAGCGATATACTGGATAACCTTTGCGACCCAAACGTTGCAAACGAATTGCTAGCATAAAATTAATTCTTCCTTTAACTCTACGTTTTATTATTCCTTACTTTAGAACAGTTTACACTATTTTTCCTATAACGTCAATCTGTTTTCACGATTCCGCCGCCCAAACATTCATCGCCGTCATATATTACCGCAGATTGACCCGCGGCTACGGCGCGCTCCGAAGCAGAAAGATGCACGACATCTCCGTCAATTTTCGCATCAAATAAGACACCTCGATGACGCAGCCGAACTTGCACATTCCTATCTTTATGCGGCGCTTGGTTAATCCAATGGATATCCGCCAGTCTAAGTTCTTTTCGCCACAAACTTTCATTATCAATTGAGCGCGACACATAAACCTCATTTTTCTCCATATCCTTGCCCACAACATAATAAGGCAACCCACCGCCGACGTTCAGCCCATGACGCTGACCGAGTGTATAGAAAATTGCGCCGTCATGCTTACCGACGACAGACCCCGTCTGCTGATCAATAATATTTCCTGGCGCAGTTTTAACATATTCTAACAAAAACTCACGAATTCCAACTTGCCCAACAAAACAAATTCCCATTGATTCCTTTTTGCTAGCCGTCCACAAACCGCGCTCTTTCGCCATTTCGCGAACTTCCGCCTTAGTGAAATCGCCCAACGGAAATATGGTTTTCGATAAAGCCTCCGAAGTCACTCGATCTAAGAAATACGTTTGGTCTTTATTGTTATCACGGGCGCGTAACAATTTGGCTGACGAAGACGATTCATGGGCAACGCGCGCATAATGCCCTGTCGCAATATAATCCGCTCCAGCCGCCAACGAGGCCTCCAAAAATATCTTAAACTTCACTTCTTGATTACACATAATATCCGGATTTGGCGTGCGACCCGCTTGATATTCGCGAATCATGTAATCGACAACGTTTTGCTTATATTCTTTTTGGAAATCAAAAACTCGAAAATCAATACCCAAGCCAACCGCCACACGCTTGGCGTCAGCAACATCTTCTGCCCACGGACAATGCATTCCAGGAAGATCTTCCGACCAGTTTTTCATATAAACACCCGTTACGTCATAGCCCTGCTCAACTAAAAGTGCCGCAGCCACGGAGGAATCCACGCCGCCCGACATTCCAACAAAAACTTTCTTACTCATCTGGACAACCCCAGAGCGAACAGCCCAATTCTCATTAATTCACCCATCGCCAACCACCAACCCCACGGCGTCAACCACCACCACGAGCTCCAGTTTTTATCAGAAGCGACAGGATGACTTCGAATCTTCACGTCGTTAAATTGTGCTGAAAATTCGAGTTGCGCCCGACGCATATGATATCCACTCGTCACCAAAATCACATCTTCAATTTTTCGTGAATCAACAATTTTCTTTACCTCGGTGGCATTTTGCCTGGTCGTCTCGGAAGATTCGTCCATAACAATGGCTTTCTCGGGAACGCCGCTATTAATCGCTCGCTGATACATAGCCTTAGCGTTGGACGGACCAGTTTTATCGGCCGCCGCGCCCGACACAACAATCAACGGCGCCCAACCTTCTTTGTACAATTTAATAGCCTCGTCGGTTCGCGCATTCGTATCGCCACCGCTGACAACAACTATTGCATCAGCCTTACGACAATCGCCTTCGCCCACGCTTTGGCATTTTCCCAAATCATTCGGCGACAAATATGCGCTAATTCCAAAAATCACCAAAGCAGCAAAAATAATCAAGCCAACTAGTTTATGGATCATCGATAAGTCCTCTTCATTTCCGCCCGCACAGCTTCAATGATAAATTCGCCAGCTCGCTTTATATTCTCATCATCGTTCAACTTGCCTAAGGTAAGCCTTAGACTTCCGTCAATCTCTGATTCGCTCAGACCAACACTCGCTAGTACATGAGAACGCGTTCCAGAATTAGCCGCGCAAGCACTACCCGTAGCCACTAAAACCCCGCGAGATTCTAACAAAAACACCAACCTTTCAGCATCAACTCCAGGAAATGAGATATTCAAGAAGCTCACCAAACTTTTTTTCATATCTGATGATATCAACATCTCAGGAAAAGCTTGCTTCAAATCTTTTACCAAATTTTCTCGTAGTTCTCGCAGTCGCTTCACTTCGGCAGAACGCCGTTTTTGTGCCAATTCCAAAGCCGTCGCAAAACCAACCACGCCAGCAACGTTTTCAGTTCCACTGCGCAACCCCAATTCTTGACCGCCACCAAAAATATTCGCTTTCAGTGTAACGCCAGGTCGCACCCACAGTAAACCAACTTGCTTTGGACCGTAAACTTTCGCCGCAGATAATGTCAACAAATCGACACCCAGCCTTTTAATCTTCACGTCAATTAAAGCCGCCGCCTGCGAAGCATCTGTATGAAAAATCAACGGTAAAGATTCATCATTTTCTTGGCGCCTAAGTCGCTCGGCTTTTACAATTTCCGCAATTTCTTCAATTGGCTGAATGTAGCCCAGCTCATGATTTACTAGCGCAATACTAACAAATCCAACATCTGGCGTTAACATTTTTTTAACCACGTTCGGGTCTATTCGTCCATTTTTCATTGGCGGAATTAGCTTCACTTCCGAACGCGCTTTTGCGGAATTAATAACCGAGTCATGCTCAATTGCCGAAATTAAACTTACGCCATTTGCCGCATTGAACGCCAAATTGACAGACTCAGTTGCTCCGGCTGTCATTATCAATTCATCAGCCATCACACCCAAACAGCACGCCAGCCGAGCCTTCGCGTCTTGATATTCACGCTTTGTAAATATTGCTGGAGCGTACGGACTGGACGGATTGAAAAACTTTTCAGAAAAATATGGCAACATCGCCTCAATCACCAACGGATCCATTGGCGTAGCAGCAGCATGATCAAGATAGATATAGTCTTTATTCACTTTTTTATTATATCAAAGCGGCCGACCGGTTTGCGGATCTTTCTTATATAATTGCCGAGAAACTCGCTCGTAATATTCCTTAGTTGCCAAGACAAAATTCTGAAGCTCGTCGCCCTCCAAGTAACTATAGCGATAATTCGGCTGAATCTTCAAGATTCCCTTTGGTTGCACTTCATAACGCGTCGTCAATTCTTGCCGACCGCCCTTACCGTCAGCAACTTCTTCGTACCAAATCCAGGTATCTTTATCTAAATTAAAAAATTCTCGTCGCGCAACATACGCCGGCTTCTCGCCAAAAATCGTTGCGCCAATTTCACTTTCCAATTGGATTAACTCACGCTCGGTAAATTTCTTTAATGGACGATCTTTTTTACGGAATTTCAACAAAGACACCGCGTCACTATCATCAGCAAAAACCAAACTTCGTACTTTTTTCAAAAACTTAGTCACTTATTGTACCTCGTTAGCTTTAGTTTTTCGAAGATCTGCTAACATCCAGCCAATTTCTTTCACAGACTCAACAGGATCGGTAGGCTTCTTTTTTTCACCAAGCACCTGTTTACAAAAATCAACCGCCTCGTTATTAGGGGTATTCGCTTTAAGCTTATTTACGTCAAACGCAGTCTTCCCCAATTCAGGGCTTACTTTAGAATTGTTATCGCGCCGCTCAGCATCAGAAAGAATAGCGGCAAGTTTTTCGCGAGCTATTTTAATTTCAGGTGTTTTTGTAACACATTCCGGCGTACTATTCATTTTCTCCACTTTCAAATGCCAAAAAGTTCTTTTGTATTGTGAAGAGTAGCTTGGCTTAAAACATCAAAATCAATATTTCGCTGCTTTGCCCAATGTTCAGCCACCAATCTCACATATTCTGGCTTGTTTATATTACCACGAAACGGCGCTGGTGTCAAGAACGGCGCGTCAGTTTCTAGTAATAATCGCTCCAGCGGGATTGAAGCGAACAACTCTTTCTGCAATTGATCCTTTGTGAATGTACTAATTCCATTAAGTCCAACGTACAAATTTCGCGAAAAACCTTTTTCTAAATTATCGCGCGTATCTGTAAAGCTATGTAGTACGCCGCGAAGCCCGTGAAAATTGTCAAAAATTGGCCAAAAATCATCCCAAACCGACGGTTGACCTGCGGCGCCATCGCGAACATGAAAACTTACTGGCAAATTGTAATCAATCGCCATTTGAAGTTGCGCCTCCAAGCCCTCAATTTGCGTTTCCCGCGGACTGTTATTGTAATAATAATCAAGCCCAATTTCACCAATTGCCACAATCGGAGAATTTTCCGTCTTATTCTCCAGCAAAGTTTTAACATCTCCCCAGCCATCTTTCGTATCGTGCGGATGAACGCCAATTGCCGCCCAAGTAAACTCATGATTCGCGGCAAATTCCACAGCTTGACGGCTACTTCGCTGGTCAGTACCGACACAAATCATGCCGATATTCGCCTCGACCGTTTCTTTGTAAAATTGCTCGCGATTGTCCGTAAAAAATTCCGTATCATGCAAATGACAATGCGAATCTATCAGACGTAAACCCTCAGTCGCACTTTTCTTATCAGACTCAATCATAAACTATTTAACCTGAGATTCTGTTTTCGGAGCGCGTGGATCTGGCGTGTGAATATATTTGCGCGGAAACAAAGGCGTCAATTCTGACGGCACAACACCACTAGCAAACATATCATGAATTTTCTCGGCAGTTTGCGGCATAAATGGACGAAGCATGTCAGACACTTGCAACAATGTGCCGCAAGCATGCGCCAAAATCTCACTCAAATGCGACTCTGCTTCTGGATCTTTATCACGATTTTTAGCAACTTGCCAAGGCTGAACTCGCTCAATATATTGATTCAAAGAGCGAACAATTAGCCAAATTTCGTCCATTGCTTGATCAAACGTATAACTTTCCATCGCCTGACGATACGGTCCCATGTCGTGCTCTGATTGCGGAGCGTCGCCAATAACGCCCGCTTGATAACTTTGCACCATTTTAGCGACTCGCTGAACCAAATTGCCCAAATCATTGCCAAGCTCACCATTATACGCAGCTTCAAACTTTTCCCAAGTAAAGTCGCCGTCATCTTGCGTTGGTACGTGGCGCAAGAAATAATATCGAAACGCCTCAGCGCCGTAATCTGGAATAATATCGGCTGGGCCAACACCATTTCCGAGGCTCTTTGCCATTTTCATTCCGCCAGAATTGATAAATCCATGAACAAGCAATACTTTCGGAAGCGGTAAATCCAGTGCCATGAGCATTGCTGGCCAAATACCAGCGTGGAAGCGAAGAATATCCTTACCGATAACCTGCACATCAGCTGGCCAAAAAGATTGCCATTCTTCTGGACGATCAGGATAACCAATAACCGTAATGTAATTGCTCAGAGCGTCTAGCCAAACGTACATGACTTGATTATCATCACCAGGAACTGGCACGCCCCAGCTAAGATTTTTACGCGGACGAGAAACCGACACATCTTTCAAGCCATCTTTCATCAATTCCAAAAACTCTTTTTTACGGAATTCAGGCACGATTCTCATTTTATTTGACTCAATCGCCTGGCGAATATTGTCCGAAAAAGCACTTGTTTTAAAATAATAATTTTCCTCACTCAAGCGCTGATACGGAGTTTGGTGATCTAGACAAACCCCATTATTCTCGGCAGCTTCTTTATCTGTAACGAAAGCTTCGCACCCCTGACAATACCAACCTTCATATGAACCTTTGTAAATGTAGCCAGCCTCAACGAGTTTTTGCCAAATATACTGCACCGCAGCAACGTGATGCGCGTCAGTCGTTCGAATAAAGTCCGTCACTGAGATATTCAGCTCAGCAATCATCTTCTTAAAATTGACGTGCGTTTGATCGACATATTCTTTAGGTGTTTGATTTTGGCTGGCAGCTTTGGCGGCAATTTTATTACCATGCTCATCCACGCCCGCCTGAAAACGAACTTCACGACCGTTTTGTCTGGAATAACGTGCCCACACGTCTGCCAACATATAATCCATAGCGTGCCCAATGTGCGGCAAGCCGTTTACGTAAGGAATGGCGGTAGTGATGTAAGCGTGTTTCTTAGTCATGATATATATTATATCACCACTAGGGCAATTATCGCAGACGCCACTCTTTCAGTAGCCTCTTCCAATCTTCAATCGCCAAATCTTCGGCGCGAGCATCTGGTGAAATTCCTGCATTTTTCAGTAATTCTTCCGCCACGCTCTTATCAATCCCCAACCCGCCGCTCAAGCTAGACCGCAACTTCTTACGCTTCGCAGAAAATCCAGCCTTAACAATGCGGAAAAAATCTCTCTGATCTTCTGGAGTAATTAACGGATTATTACGAGTTCTCAAAATCACAACCTGCGAGTCAACTTTTGGCGGCGGTGTAAAAAACTGCCTAGGAACTTCAATATCCAACTCCGCTTCGGCAAAAGTTTGAACGCTCACAGACAGAATACTCATATTTCCAGCCTCTGCCGCAATTCGCTCGGCAACTTCTTTTTGCACCAACAGCACCGCAATGCTTGGCTTATTTTCCGCGGTCATCAATTTTTCAACAATTTTGCTGGTGATGTAATATGGGACATTAGCTACGACTTTATAATTTTTTGGCAATTGGTTCAGGTCAAATTGCAATATATCTTGATTTACGACAGTTAATTTCTTACCCGGAAATTGCCCTGGTAATTTTCGCGCCAAATCCGCGTCAAATTCCACGGCGGTCACCGAATTAGCCCGAGCCAACAAGCGACTAGTCAAAGTACCTAGCCCTGGCCCAATCTCCAACACGACATCATCACCCGTCAATTCTGCCGCTTCAGCAATATCCGCCAAAATCTCCGGATCCTTCAGCCAGTGTTGTCCGAGCGATTTTTTTGGTCCATGAGAAGAAGCCATTTAGCGCCCATCCCCATTAGTCCAGTCAGTCGCCAAGTCGAATCCGTGCGGATGTTTGGCTGCAAATCCACCGGTATCGTAAACCTTGCCTGTACCCATACTAGTCTCAACCACCGAGCATCGCGGATAATTACCATAATTAGCCGCCACCAAAATATAACCATCCTTATCAACCTTCGCGCCATCCGCCCGCACCGTATAAGTACCGCCGCCACAAGCTTTTATCACAATATTCATCGGCAAATCATAATACGTCTCGCGGTGCGCCACACCCTTGGAGTCGGTAAATATCTGTGCGCCCTTGCTTTTCGTCAATGGATTTTTAGATTTCGTGCCAATTATTTCAATCTGTTTCTTCGGCTGCTTTGTGATTTCGCTAGCAACTTCCTTACGACTAATCTCGCGCTCATTCTCTACCTCAACCTGATAGGTTACCTTCCGCACGCCCTTTTCCCCAAGCTGTTTAACGCTCTTAAATCCAATCGGCTGAGAATCGTCCTTAATCTGCTCAATCTCAAAATTAACATCAACTTCTTCGGTTATCGTTCGCTGTTTTGATCGTTCAATCTTCATTACCAGACCCACGCCGTTCACCAAAAGATCGTCGGAATTCGTAAAATGCGTCTTATCTTCGCGATACAAAGTCAGCCCAGCGGCCTTCGCAATCAAAGCTGGTGTTTGTTCGGCAGTGGTTATTTTTAGGCGTTTATTTCCATCGACAATTGTTATTGGGCGAGCGCGGAAAATATTAACCTGGTATTTTGCGCCTGTCAATTCCATATCAATATTTGGCTCAACCGCGTCAATCTTTTCGTCAATCGTAACCTTAGCCGCACGCAAGGCCTGCCGAACGGTCAATGCGTTTGTGATAATCGTCTTTTCCTCGCCGCGATCATAAATATGAACCAAATGTTCACCAGAAGTCTTTCCGTCAGCAAACGAAATCATTGGAGTCGCAATCGCAACCAACACAGCCAATCCAATAATTTTTCCAAAAAATAAACCTTTTGCGCGCATAATAATTTGACAATTCACACAATGTGTTAGAAAAATTATATCAAATTTTGGAACTATTATCTATAGATGTCCTGAAGTCCCATTTTAACTTTACAGGTCGGCCATGGTTGCCAGCCACGAGCCTTGTAAGTTTGCCATGCCTTTTCGTCCTGCACGGCAGCTGGAGCGTCAGAAGCCAGTTCGTATCCACCATAATTTCCCCAAGTTCGTTTGTCAAACTGGTATGCACCGTAATATCCATTTCCAGTATTTGACGTATAACTACCCTCGCAACTTCTCAATCTAGCAAGCGCTTCAGAAAAACTGCCAGAAAATGACGTAGAGCTTTTCGTCCCCACAATCTCAATCTGCTTCTTTGGCTCTTTTGTCACAACACTAGCAATTTCCTTACGGCTCACCTCCACGCCGTTCTTCATTTCGATTTCATAAGTGACGTTCTTCTTGCCATTCTCGCCCGCCTGTTTTACTTCGCGATATCCCGAATCTCGATTCGCGTCTTGAACTTTTTCAACCTCAAATTTCACATCTTCTTCGGCGGTTATAGTTTGCTTGCCATTACGCCAGAGTTCAATTTTCATTCCAGGAATAATTTTTGCCGAACGATCCACAGATAGCGTGTCATCTTTCTTTGGGTCTATATTCTTCTCTTTCAATAGCTCGCCAACCGTCTTAGCATGTGTACGAATGACAGATTCTTTACCATAAAGCACAAAATTAACCATCGAGGCTCTGTCGATTTTCATCACCATGTTTGCGCCATCAACCGCCATATTATCGGAATTGGATAGAGTGGTTTTGTCCTCTTCAAAAACTTCAATTCCAGCAGCCTTCGCAATCAAAGCCGGCGTCTGCTCGGCAGTAGTTACCTTTAGACGCTTATTTCCATCGACGATTGTTATTGGACGAGCGCGGAAAATGTTAATGCTGTACTTCTCCGCCACCATCTCCGAATCAAGACTCGGCTCGACTACATCTTGGCGTTCATCAATAGAAAACTTAGCCAATTTCAAAGCCTCGCGAATCGTCCTCGCTTTTGTAACAATCGTCTTTTCTGCGCCCCTGTCGTAAATCGTCACTAATTTTTCGCCAGCCTTAGCCGCTGGTTTAGTGGCGTCAGCCAATGCTTGATTGACAAAAAACAAACCGCCAACCAGCATCAATATCGCGCCAGAAACGAACGTAATTTTCTTAGAATAGTGTTTTGCTTGTAATCTTATACCCATAAGTTCACACCCACAACGCAGGTATTCTTATTATATCAAATTTTCTCCAAGCGTGCGAACTCGACGTTCAATTTCTTAATATTTCCATTGTCAAACTGAACCGTAACGCTCAGTCCTTCGCTATCAATAATTTCCCCCGAGCCAAAACTCGGGCTGCGAACTCGATCACCAACTTCCAAACCAATATCTTCCGAATAAAAATCAGGTTCTACGATCGGCTGAGCTGGCCTATCAACACCACCAGCCATCAAGCCCATCTCATCCAAAAACCTCGATGGCATATTATAGCCAATCTGACCAAATTGCGTCCGAGAGCTAGCACAACTAACGAACAATTCTTCCCTCGCCCGAGTTACACCAACATAGCACAACCTGCGCTCTTCTTCGACGTCATCAGCATTGCCGCTATCAAACACTCTTGCGTGCGGCAAAATCCCCTCTTCCAGTCCCGACAGAAAAACCACCGGAAACTCCAAGCCTTTAGCCGCATGAAGTGTCATGAGCGTTACTTGTTGATCGGCAGCTGTATCCGTCGAAGACATCAAAGCCATCTCTTCCAAAAACGTCGCCACGTCAACGTAAGCCTTCGCCTCCGACAAAAGCACGCCGATATTTTCCATTCGCTCCTCAGCTTGCGGCGTTCCATCGTTTATAAAATCTTCATAGCCAGTACTTTTCATAATTTTTTCAATCAGTTCGGCTGGAGATCCGTCAATTTCCTGCTGCAAATCGTGCAGTTTTTGGCCAAACTCTAGCAACGGACGTTTTGCGCGCGCTGTCAAAGTATCCGCCTCCTCAACTGCCAGTAACCCGCTAATTATGTCTCTCCCTGACGCGTCATTCCAATCCAAAAACTTAGAAATACTCACCGCGCCAACGCCACGTTTTGGCGTATTCACAATTCGCAAAAAACTAACTCGATCACTCGGCTGATACAACAATCGCAGATATGCCAATAAATCCTTAACGACCGCTCGATCCAAAAATCGCAAACCGCCGACGATTTTATACGGAATATAACTCTGACGCAAGGCTCGCTCAATTGCGTAACTTTGCGCATTCGTTCGATACAACACCGCCACGTCACCATATTGACGACCGTTCGCAATTTGCGCCTGAATCTCATTCGCAATCGCCAAAGCTTCCTCGGACTCATTGTATAATTGCCATAATTTAGGCTCAACACCGTCACCATTCGCCGTCCATAAATTTTTATCAGTTCTATGAATATTATGGCTAATCAGCGCATTTGCCATATTCAAAATCGCGCCAGTCGAACGATAATTTTGCTCCAACTTAACTACTGTCGTACCTGGAAAATCACGCTCAAAATTGAGAATGTTAGTATAATCAGCCCCGCGAAAACTATAAATCGACTGAGCGTCATCACCGACCACGCATAAATTACGACGCGAATTCACCAGTAGCTTAATTAGCGCATACTGTACCGCATTCGTGTCCTGATACTCGTCAATCAGAATATGCTCGAATTGCTGCTGCCATTTATGGCGGATATCCGGCTTATTTCTCAATAATTCCACGGTTTTTATCAATAAATCGTCAAAATCCAACGCCGAAGCATCTTTCAGGGCTTTTTCATAAGCAAAAAACAATTCAGCTATTTTCTGCTCTCTTGGACCGCGAGTCGAAGCAGAAAAATCCTCAGCACTTCTCATCTCATTTTTAGCGTTTGAAATCACCGAAAGTACAACTCGAGGTTTAATATCTTTATCCGTCAAGCCGCGAGCCTTCATAATTTGCTTCATCAAGCTTATTTGATCGTCGGTATCGTAAATTAAGAATCGCTTATTCAGGCCAATATTTTCACCATCCATCCGCAACATTCGCACGCAAATACTGTGAAAAGTTCCCATCCACGGCATAAATTGCCGATTTTCAGAATCTTCACCCAATATTTGCGCCAATCGCTGACGCATTTCCTTCGCGGCTTTATTAGTAAATGTAACCGCCAATATTCGACTAGGAAATATTTTCAACTCGCCAATCAAATAAGCAATTCTATGAGTTAGAGTTTTAGTCTTTCCAGACCCAGCTCCGGCCAAAATCAACAGCGGCCCATCAGCGTGCGTCACCGCCCGAGCCTGCTCGCTATTTAATCCGTCAGTAAAATTAGACATATATCTATTTTATCAGCAAAAAATACGAAACAGCGCCGCCAGCCATACCAATTGCCAAAAATAGAACAATAAGCAACGCTATTAATAATCCAGATTTTTTCTTTTCTTTGTCGGCTGAAGGTTTGACCTCTGTAGATACGGCGGCAAACATCGGTGCCGGTTCAGAATCCATAGTTTCTTTTTCAGATAATTCGGAAGATTCAATCAAAGAACTGTCAATGTCGGTGGACAATTTATCGTCTGAATCTTCGGTAACGCCAGCCTCCTCAATTGCTATAATTTCTGGACTCAAATCCATTGGTGAGTCGGGCGCATCACCCAAAGAATTTTCACTCATGCTGTAATTAGATAAATTGGTATTGTATTGATGTTCCAATTTTACATCTTCAGAATCAGCAGACATAGACGCATCTTCATCACTATTCATCTCATAATTAGTCATAGTTTGGTTAACAGAACCAAGCGGTCGCTTCTCCACTTCAACATTAGCAATAAACGGAGATTTCAGCGGCGTAGTCATCGGTGCAGCAGGAGCTTCGCTATTACTTACGGCTAATGATTGTGCTATCTTATCAGTCAACGACAGTTCCTCGGCAGGCGCATCTTCAATTTCCGCAAAAGTAGATTCATTATGTACATCTTTAAGATCGGGAGTGTCGCTAAGATTATCTGATTGAGCAACTATATCAGACATTTCTTTCCCTACCGCAGAATGCCTATTATTTATGCTAATCACGTCCACCAAATCAGGCGAAGGCTGAATCGTCGTGCCAGTTCGGGATGGAGCGGGAGCAGCAGGTTTTTGGATAGTGCTGACAGATGAAGGTCTAACAACATCCATGAAACGACCAGTCGAGCGTCTCGCGACTAACGGCGCAGCTTTGACTTCGCTAGCAGCCATGCCAGGAGCTCTATTAGCTACTGAGTCGTTAGCAACTTTCTCGTTCGTATTACTATCAACCTCTTTAGGAGTCGCATCGTCGTTAGAAGAGTCTTTTTTTGCTTCAGGCTGAGAGACCGATGATAAAGGAGTGGAAGCAACAGACGAAGGCGTAAATGGAGTTACTGGAGGTGCAAAGCTAGTGCCAATAGAATTCTCCGATACAGGTTTTTCCTTTACGGGCGCAGATACAGAAACCTCGCTATTATTTTCATTAGCCACCGCTGGAGCTTCCTTTTCTCGCTGCTTGTCCATAAGAGAGCTTACCGCTCTATCCAACTCATCAAAATCAATATCTGTCATATGCCCCCTATTTTTTAACCTTTATGTGCTTTCGAGATTATCTCCTTAAATTGATATGCATCCAAACTGGCTGCCCCAACCAATAAACCATCAAGTTCATCAATTGCCAAATAATCTGCGGCGTTTATTGAAGTAATACTTCCACCATAGACAACTCGAACTGATTCCGCCGCTTTTTTACCATACAAATGAGAAATATGTCGTCGAATCATCTGTGTAGCTTTTTTTACATCAGACGCTTTAGCGCTGTCGCCAGTACCGATCGCCCAAACTGGCTCATACGCAATAACCACTTCATCCAGCTCGTCCGCCGTCACGTTGGCTAAGCCACTAGTCAATTGATCAGCCAGAACATCCTTCGTTTCGCCAAGAGTCTTCTCTTGAATCGTCTCACCAACACACAGAATCGGATGAATACGATTTCGAATTGCCGCCTGAACTTTCAGTCGAATATCTTTTTCGCTTTCAATGAAAATATAGCGACGCTCCGAATGTCCAATTATCACATAATCAGCAATTCCACGAAGATGCGCCGCTGGAATTTCTCCCGTATACGCCCCCGAATCTCGCCAATAGCAATTCTGGGCCGCCAACTTAGCGATTCGACGATTAATTTGTAAACTCAAACTCTGCAGCGTCAAAATAGTAGGCGCCAGCACCACTTCAACATCTCTATGCGATGGCAGCGTGTTCATCAGCTTATGCAAATATAAGCTAGCCTCCTGCATATTGAAGTTCATTTTCCAGTTACCAATGATTAACTTTTTTCTCATGAGATAATCCTTATGCTTAGTTTATCACCTCAAACCGTATGCGTCTAGTAAACTTTCAATTCCAGGCAATTTTTTACCAGCCATCAAGGCCATGCTAGCTCCGCCACCAGTGGAAACATGAGTAAAATTGGCGCCATCATGCCCGTCCCATTTCAATATAAAATCAGCCGTATCTCCGCCACCAACTACTGAAACGACCCCTTTATTCTGAGCAATAGCTAGCGCTACTCGCGCTGAACCGATTGCAAAATTATCAATTTCAGCATAGCCCAGCGGACCGTTCCAAATAACCATCTTCGCGCCGGCCAGTATTTTCGTGAATTTCTCAATTGTCTGACTTCCGATATCCAGCGCCATATCTGAGCTCTTTATTTTATCAATATTAACTTCTTGACGAGGAAAATCCTTAGAAATCTCTGGCGCAACCGCCACGTCAATCGGCAATACCAAAAAATTGTCAACATTCTCTACGCCAACCTTAGCCGCTGCCAAATCATAAATTTCCGCGACAACCTTTTCCATTCCTGGCTCAAACACACTCTTGCCGACATTAAACCCACGACAATGTAAAAACGTGTTTGACATAGCGCCGCCAATTAAAATCCGATCCGCCTTTTCAATCAGACGCTTAATTAGTAATATTTTATCGCTAACTTTCGCGCCGCCAATAACCGCAACCAACGGACGTTTTGGCTTATTCATCGCCTCGGTGATAGTTGCATATTCTTTTTCTAATAGTAATCCCGCTAGCCCTGGAACACACAATGTAATCGCATGAGTGCTGGCGTGAGCCCTGTGCGCCACAGCAAATCCGTCCTGCACAAAATAATCCGCTCGGACAGCGCGCTGAATTGACTTGGCAAATGTTAAATCATCAGCCTCCTCCTCGTCATAAAAGCGCAAATTCTCCAACATGAGAATACTGCCTCGTGGCGCACGACGAACAGCTTGATGAACAGACTCGCCCACACAATCATCCAGCAATTCCACTGGACGATTCAATAACTTAGACAGATGATCTGCGACAACTTTCAGACTAAACTCAAGATCCTTACCTTTTGGTCGCCCCAGATGAGACATGATAACAATCTTACAATTCTGCTCCATCAAATACCGGAGTGTGGGCAGCGAAGCACGAATTCTTAGATCATCAGAAATCTGACCGCGCTTTGTTAGCGGCACATTATAATCTGCTCGCAGAAGAATAGTTTTTCCACGTAGATCAACATCGCGAATTGTTTGCTTCGGAAATTTTCTGCCCACCCAAATTCTCCTTATGACAACGTCTTGACTTGGATATTGTCAGTTTTTCCTGGCTCTGGATTGTGGCCACTAACAAGCACAACAGTAACTGGGTCTGCGCCGAAATAGCCTTCTTGTTTCAACTCGTCAGCTAGCTTAGTTGCTGCATTTGAATCGTTTGGTCGAACATATGGACGAGAAGCGTACCTTAGCGCCAACTTTTGCGCGGTCTTCACATCTTCAGTCACACAAACAATTGGTAAGTTCGGACGATATGCGGCAACGTTAATTGCAGTAGCGCCAGTGTGTGTTTCCGCAATAATAGCTCGAGCCTTAATTCTCCTTGCCAATTGAGCTGCGGTGTAGCTTAAAATCGCGTCAGTTTTTTCACGCATTTCAGCCTTTTCTACCAACATTACTTCACTGTGTTCTTGAGTGTAGATAATAGTCTTGCGCATCGCACGAACGGTTTCAACAGGATATTTACCATTGGCAGTTTCATCAGACAGCATAACCACGTCAGCGCCTTGGATTACAGCATTAGCAACGTCGCTTACTTCAGCGCGACTTGGCTCTGGATTATCAACCATACTACCCATCATTTGTGTTGCAACGATTACTAGCTTGCAATATTTACGACACAAGGCAATAATTCGACGCTGTACAACTGGGACAATTTCCGCGCCAGCTTCCACCGCCAAGTCACCGCGAGCGACCATAATACCGTCACTAGCCTTAACGATTTCCTCTAAATTCTCTGGATCAACGGCAGACTTAGTCTCAATCTTGGCAATAATATTGGCTGTCGAGCCCAGGTCTGTCAATCGACGACGCAAATCAATAATATCATCAGCTTTTTGGATAAAGCTCAATGCAACGTAATCAAAATCTTGGCTTGCGCCCCACTCCAAATCGTTAATATCTTTCTGAGTAAGAATGTCGCCACCAAAATCTGTGTCTGGCAAATTCAAACCCTTGCGGCTCATCAAAAAACCGTCATTCTGAACTTCTACGCGAATTGCAGTTGGGCTAACAATTTCTCGTACAACCGTCCTGATCTTGCCGTCAAACATGTAAAGTGGCTCGCCGACTTTCATCTTCTCCGCCAAATTGTACTGCACCGGCAAATTGAAGCTGCCGTCATGCTCAGTAATTTCTGAGTCCAAGACCAGCATATCGCCAACCTTAACATTCAGCATGTTATCTTTCAAAACACCCAAGCGAATCTTCGGACCTTGCAAATCTTGTAGAATTGCGACAGGCTTGCCCAACTGTTTACTAGCTGTACGCACCCAATCGATCTGCTCAATTCTCTCCTCGTTAGCGCCGTGGCTAAAGTTCATACGGATACCGTTAACGCCGGCCTCCAACAATTGGTAAACCTTTTCTTGGCTGAACGTTGCTGGCCCAATTGTTGCTAATATTTTTGTTCGTTTAAATATATTATCACTCATTTTTAAAATTATATCACGAAATAACAGTGATGAAAAATGTAGATGAACTCAATAAACAAACTATTTAAACTCAACCACTCTATCACGTCTATACTTGATTAGATACCCGTCTTCATGGCGAGTTAATATGTAAGTAGAATCATATTTTTCCATATTTATATATCTCCACTTGCGAGAACTGCCCTTTGTTGTTGATTGATATCGTATAGTAATAGTTTTACCTATATGCTCGTGTAAATATTCCTCAAATTCAATCTGATCCACACCCCTATTTCCCACAGTAAACTCTCGCTTTCTAGGCAAGACTGACATAGCCTCTTCACCTGAAGCGGATCGGTACGTAGATGGACTGTCTGCAGGTAAATACCTATCATCAGAGAAACTAGTTGTATATATTTTCTTTTCAGGCTCTTCTGGTAAGGATTCATTTTCGTGTAGATCCTCAATCGATCTAAAAACAGATGGGTTGTACGCTTTACCATAATATAAATAATCATAGATGTATTTTAGAGCATCACTAAGAGTTTCTTCTCTTTCTTCCATCCAATCAAAATAAGATATTCTATAAAAGTGCCACCCTGCCGTTTCCAATATCATTTGTCTTTCCCAATCACTTTTAATATAAACTTGACCATCGCCATTCTCAAAATGAGTAGGTCCGTCACATTCTATAGCAATTTTTCGTCCAGTTTCTCTATTTCCTATTACTAAATCAATACGGAAACCACACGATTGGACCTGAGTTTCCATATAATAGTCGTGGTCATCTAAAACTTCTGCAATAGAGCCAAAAACTTCTTTTTCAAATTCCGAATCAAATATCTGGTCATCAACTGAATTGCGAGATTTAAATATACCATTTTTATCAACATATTCAAGATACCTTTTTATCCAAATACCCTCAGGCCACAACCCTGGCTTAAGTGATGTAACGCAATGCACCTGAAGTTTAGCACGACTAAATGCGACATTCACACGACCCTCGGCCGCTCCTTTTCGAATATTTCCGCCCTCTCCTGTTAAAGCTACATATCGCTTCTTTTCGCTCGGATCTCGAATAACGAAAGAATATATGACAATATCCCTCTCGTCTCCCTGTATACCTTCAATTGTTGACACTTTTATGTCTTCATCTTCGATAGACTGACGCAATAGCTCGGCTTGCTCATTAAAGAACGTCAATATGGCAATCGATTTATCTTTCGTTTTCGGATCTTTCTTCAACTCCTCAATTAAATTCTTTATATACTCAACTTCGGCAAAATTACGCTTTCCAGAATCCTCATTCTCATCTCGAGCTTCTATTATGTGATTGACAAGAACCCGGTTTGTATCTTTGTATGTAAGCGCACTGTCATTTACAACCTCAAGAGATCTTCCTACTGCTTCATAAAAATTAGAGTTTGAAAAACCTATTAGCTCTTTCGGCGATCGATAATGATAACGCAATACGGCTGTCTTGAATCCAGCAAGCGTTGCTATGTCCATAACTGACTTGACCGAATCTTCCGTAGCTTTAATTTGATAATAATCACTAATTTTATTTTTTTTAGCTATAGACTCTAGTTGTTGATTCGACTTAAATAATATATTAGTATCTCTCATCTGTAGACTATCACCAAAAAATACCGTATGCCTTCCGCGATACATTACTGGCAAAGAATATGCCAAATTACATTGAGACGCCTCGTCTAATATTACATAGTCAAAAGCGTTGGCCACCATTGGAATAATACGGCTAACATCTTCCAGTCCCATCATCCATATAGGAATAGCCTCAGACATAGCCATGAAATTATTTATTCCATCTTCACCATTCTTTAGCTTATCAAAGGTTTTATACGCCTTCTTACCCCTTGCAAGACTGTTTGCTACGCGGTTTAGTATAGCTTTAGTGCTTTTCTGCGAATTAATAACATCGATTTGTTTCAATATGCGATTTCTAATATAGTTGCAGACGTTTGACTTGTAGTATTTTTGGAGCTCTTTAATCTCTTCATTTAGTTCGTTTGCTGAAAAATAGTCTATATTGTCAATATTTTCATTTAGTTCAATATATTTATCTATGTCGGAAAAAATCTTCTCCTCTCCTTTACTGGAAATAATAGATGAAAGATTATCGACCTGATTTTGACTCATACCAGAACTAACAATCATATTGACCATGTCAGCCCTCAATGAAACAAGCTTACTCTTATTTATGCAATTCTCAAAATAATCCTTTAAAGATTGCAACTTCCTCAACCGAGAAGTTTTTGTCTCTTCAGAAAATACAATAGATTCAACCTGCCCATAGACTTCTTGAATAATAATCCTACCTCGCTTTTTCAAAGCGCCATTCATTTTATTACGAACAAATAAGCCTTTAATAGAGCCAGATCTTTCGGGTATTATTTCACTAAAATCCTCCAATATGTGCGATAAGAATTCATTTACACAAACATAATCTATGTTTATATTTTTTAATACAGACGCCTCTTCTTCAACAAGCTTCCTATTGTTATTTTCATACTCGCTAATAGTAACTATCAAATTATTAACTTTGTCTCGCGCCTGACTATAAATAGTCCACCATTCACGACTAATACCTAGAGTGGCATACGCCTCCACATAGCTAAGAGCCCGTCTCTGATTATAATAGTCAAAGAGTTTACGCTCTCCATCGACACCATTACTAAATAGTTTCTCTCTATCTCGTATTAAACGTAAGGGTGCTTTCTGGTCACTGATAGTCATTTTTGCATAAGTTTTTTGAAAACTCTTCAACACGTTTACTGCACTATCTCGTTCATCATCTTCTGTATACAAAGGAGAACTTCTATCTGGTATATAGCCAAACAAGAATGGTATGTCTAGAGATTTTAATTTATCTTTTACTCCACGCACAGCCTGGTCTTTTTGACTTACAAATAGAACCTTTTTTCTAGTTGCAGCTAGATGACACAAAATATTAGCAATAGTCTGAGATTTACCAGTTCCTGGCGGACCCTCGACAATTGAAGATTTGTTGTCAATAATACCCAAGACTTTTAGCTGGTACTTATCATAAGGAAACGGGAAAAATATTTCAGTTCTTCCGTCATCCGATACGTCATATTCTATATTCATTTCCTCATCTGATGACCACGCACCCAAGGACGTGTTCTCCATGTCGACATCAGTTTTATCTGTCAAACTACTTAAATCTTCTACCAGAAAATAGTTAGTTTTTGCAGATAGCTTGATAGTACAATAAGATAAATCTGGCAGACTCGAAATATCTGTCGCCTCCATAAGTAATAAATATGTCCTTAGCTTCGTCCATACGCTATTTAGCACGTCATTATCAACAGGAAGCGACATTGCATCAGCCGAGTCATATTTTGTCACTAATTCGAAAACATCGTCATAATACGATTGTTTCAACAATCCATTGAACGGTTCAATCGCTAATCTTATATACGGATCTGTTATAGTGATATGTATTGTTACAGCATCCTTTTTAGGCTTAATATCAAGAGAAACAGGCAACTGGATAAGTGCAATTTTGAAGTCCTCCGGCATATCCGAGTTGGCAATTTTTGTACGACCGAAAAATCCACTGTCAACACGCTTAGCAGAAAACTTAACTACACCGGTCTCAAGAACAATTTTCTTAGTGTATTCCTGAGTTTTTATTTTATTATTGATATCTGTTAAGGACGCAAGTATCTTCCTGTCTCTCCTAAGTCGTTTTTCAGCCTCTTTCTGTTCACGAGTCTTCAACTCTTCTAACATATTTATATCGTGCTGTACACCTGTAATTAAATCAAACTCGAATGAATCACTATCACCTCGAGATAGCTCACCTGCAATAATATTGCCTATATCAACCGTATTTTTATTCAGTTCAACTTGTAGTACTCGTGATAAATTCGAGTTACTGGAAACCAGCCTGGAATAATCTAAACAATACGCAGCTAAATCCTTTATTGAAATATTCGTAGAGCTAATCATTATTAAGTAGTATTATATCACTAAAATATACTTATCAATTAGTAAGTATTTAATATTTTTCCGAATAGATACACAACTTATTAAATCCTTATTTTACTACAATCACAAAAAAGCTCGCCACAATAAGCGAACTATTCCAAACAAAACATTCTTTATGGTGACCTTACCGGGAATCGAACCCGGATTGCCAGGATGAAAACCTGGTGTCCTAACCGTTAGACGATAAGGCC
>CAUTMO010000011.1:0-20684 GCA_963539815.1 uncultured Candidatus Saccharibacteria bacterium
GTTGTCGATGCTCGCAGCGGTGACACAGTTCGCGTTTACCAGAAAATTAAGGAAGGCAACAAAGAGCGTATTCAGATGTTCGAGGGTGTTGTTATCCGTACCGACAATAAAAAATCGCACACATCACGCATTACGGTTCGAAAGATCGCTTCAGGCGTTGGCGTTGAAAAGTCATTCTTGATACACAGTCCGCTAATTGAGAAGATTGAGATTGTTCGTCGTGCTAAGGTTCGCCGCAAGTTCTTAAGCTTCCTTCGCCAGCGTAGCGGTAAGTCAGCTCGCTTGACGGCTAAGAATTTCGATCGCGCTGCTGTTAATGACATTCATGACGCTAAGGCAGAAGCGGAAGCTGAACGCTTGAAGGAAGAGGCTGCTCAGGCTGCTGCTGCAAAACAAGCTGAAAAAGATGCCGCTCAGGCTGAACTTGACGCTAAGGCTGCTGAAGTTGCAGCTCGCCACAAAGACGCGTAATTGTCAATTGGTCTATTGTTAAAACCGTCTCTTAATCTGAGGCGGTTTTCTCATGTTATAATCTCAATATGGCAATATTCCATTATATATCCGTTCTCGTTCCGACGACTTTAGCTGTGGCGACGCCTTATGTTTTGAGAAGAAACGACTTTAACGGTGAGAAAAAATATCGCTGGCTACTTTACGTAGCGTGTTTGTTGTTTTTCATATCTTGGTATTTGCCATCGCCGTTAATTGACGGGCAGGATACTAGTTTTACGACGCACTTTGTGGGCGGTGGGCTATTTACGGGACTATTCTGGGTATATTTGGTTTCGTCGATGAAATGGCAAGCGCATTGGCTGGTGATGGCGTTTTCAGTATTTGCTTTAGTTTCGGCGCTGGGCTGCATTAATGAGTTGGCGGAATTATTTATGGTCAAGGCGGGTTTGGCGAGTATAAAATTGGACGACACGAATTGGGATATTTTGGCGAATACATTAGGCGCGGCAACAGTTTGGATTGGCTGGATTATTGCGAATTTTATGACGAAAAAGGGAAGATTGTCGGGTGATTCTGGGAATTGATGAAGTCGGGCGCGGCGCGTGGGCTGGACCGTTGGTGATTGGCGCGGTGGTTTTGGGCGGCGCTGAAATTGAAGGGCTTGATGATAGTAAAAAATTGACCAAAAAACGACGTGAATTGCTCGATGAGGAAATTCGCGAGCAAGCATCGGCTTGGGCGTTGGGTTGGATTTCTGCTGAGGAACTGGATGAAATAGGGATGAGCGAGGCGCTTAAGTTGGCAACGCGGCGCGCAGTCAAAGAAATCCAAGCGAAATGTCGGAAAAGCGGCTCGACGTTTGATGAGATTATTATCGATGGGACGGTCAATTTTTTGGCGGGTACACTGCTAGAAAAGTATGTAACAATTATAGCGAAAGCTGACGGCCTGATTCCGAGTGTTTCGGCGGCGTCGATTATTGCTAAGGTGGCTCGCGATAAATTTATGGCAGGGCAGGATAATATTTATCCGGGATATGATTTTTCTTCGCATGTTGGTTATGGAGTAGCGAAGCACCGAGCGGCTATTGATAATCTGGGCGTAACTCCGCTACATCGGTTGAGTTTTGCGCCGTTGGCTAAATATGCTAATGTTGAGGCGAATTCGCAAAATGCGTCTGACGATAAAAAATCTAAAAACCAGCAAAAAGACACGACGCGTCAAATTGGCGATAAGGGTGAGCAAGCGGCGGCGGATTGGTTGGTGGCTGATGGCCATGAGATTATAGAGCGGAATTGGCGAACGCGATATTGTGAAATTGATATTGTTAGTAAAAAAGATAATGTTTTGTATTTTACAGAGGTCAAATATCGTAAAAATGACAATTTCGGCGATGGCTTGGCGGCAATTACAAATAAAAAACAGCAACAAATGCGTTTTGCTGCTGAAATATTCATTGCCAAAAATGCGCAGTATGAAAGTTGTGATATGCAAATACTGGCAATTTCTGTCGATGGAAATCCGCCCGTAGTCGAGGAATGTGTAGCACTAGATTAGGGTATAAAAAATAGCCCCAGTTGGGACTTAATAATTTCAAGGAAAAGTGACAAACAGCTACTAAAATTACCGTGAGAATGCTCACAGCTTGCCACTTTTCCTGAAGGATTACTTCTCGTTATCCTGACTTAGAAACGAGAGGCCATCGTTGAGATATTCTATCTTACTGTACTCAGAACGTGGGATGAGATGCACCGCGTTAGCGATGCCCTTGATGTCTACTTCAAGGAATATCCTCGAAACCGTGTCCTTCTCCTTGCTCTCTTGAAACTTTTTAAGTTTTGCAACCATAGAATCTAGAGCAAACGGAATGGAATACGTAGTAGCCATCGAGACAGCTTTTCGCAATAGCTCCTCCACTTTCCAGCCGTATCCGGTGGCGTTTGCGAAGTATGGAATTGCTTCGTCGAGGAAGTGCGAGCATTGTAAAATGCTTTGCAGATCAGGAGTGCTTGCATTCGGCAGCGTGTCCGCTGTCGCGACGATCTCGAAGATCGAACAATTAATGAATTCTAGCGCAAGGCTGAGCTCATATTCCTTGCTGTTCAGCATATTGGAGAGTTTGTCTACGGTCGCTACGACCTCTTTGAGAAGAGCAGAGCCCTTGTCATCGAGCTCGGCCTCATATAGGCCTCCATGGAAGAGTTCCCCTCGTACGTAGTTACCTTCGATAACCAGACGCATGGTTCCTTTCCTATCTTCTCGCCCCCATGGAGGGCTAAGCGGCAATTTACCACAAAGCGAGATTCCACTCCTCTTTGAAATTTTACAAAAGGAATAGAAACTCGCCTCGTGTGTAACTGTTTGTCAAAGTGCGCTTTCGGACAAAACATTTGTTCTGTCAACAAAAGCTAATATATATATATCACTAATAGTATAAAATGTCAATAGAATTTGTCAAAAATGTGGCATAATATATCACAGTGTTGTTTGCAAAGCAGAGAGCACGTCCGTCTTATCTCGCTCAATCAACTCGACGCGTGCTGATATTTCGGTAATTCCCAGCTTAATCGTTCTGGTGAGAGCTGGAATATTCATCATCGGTTCAAAGAATTGTTGAAAGTCGTTAAGTTCGTCAGTTGTAATTAGAGCTGTGCCTGCATAGCGAATAAAATCGTCGTAGCTCTTATCATCGCCAAATTTCTCTTTGACCCACGCCCAGTTTTCTTTCAGCCAATTCCACGCAATCTGGCGGCTTTCTCTGGTGCGAATCAAATACACAAACCAACGGCTGGCGTCTTGCGGGCGGATGATATTGGAATCTTTAATATTGGCAAGAATTTTTTCTGCGGTTTCAGGGTTTTTGGTGGAAGTCAGTCCAATTGCAATATCATTCTGCAAGTCATTTGACGGCGTGTTTTTATATGCGGCAAAGAGATTTTCAATCATCTCTGGCGTCTCAAAATGTCTTACGTTTGCGCTGATAATTAAAGCTCGAATTTCTGTCGGTAAGTCTTCCAATTTATTACTATCAAAACGCGTTTTTGCCTCGTTCAAAACTTCTTTATCTTCGCTATACATCATCAAACTCAGAGCCGCGGTGCGTCGTTCGCGGTCGTCGTCCGATTCTCTATCTTTTTCATCCCAGCCAAGCTCTTCAAATGTGGCGCGCGTAAATTCTCCAGAAATTTTCTTTAATGAATCTCTGGCGGCGTCATTGTCATCGACGAATTTTCGCAGCTCCGTCAAAGCGCCAGCCGCCATCCCGAAGACTTTTTCGTTGGTTTCGGTTTTTAGCGACAATGCCAATGGAAGTAGTGATGCCGAGTTTTCAAATCCAGCGCGGGCGAGTATTGTTGCGTCTTGTAAGATACAAATCTTGTCTAAAGTCGGCAATTCTGTAATGTTTTTCAATAAATATTCGCGAGTGGATTCGTCATATTTGGTGACGAAGTGGGCGCTTAAGCCGCAGTTTAATTGCAATGGCTTTTCAATAGAAACGGTGGTTTCTTTTTGATCCAAGATTTTTACGTCAAGCGGTTGGTTTGCGAATAATGGAATCGGCCATAACGCGTCAGATGGTTGGTGTTCGCCGATGAAGAATCGCTCCTGACTTAAAATCGCCGCGTCGTGACTGTTTGAAACTGATACGACAGGAAGGCCAGGTTGGGAAATCCAAGCGTTCATTAGATTGACGATTGGCTGACCGCTCGCTGACTCTAATTCTTGCCATAAATCATTTCCGACGGTGTTTTTATACGCGAATTTTTCAAAATATGATTTAAGACCGGCACGAAACGCCTCTTCGCCGATAAGTTTTCTAACCATAACAAGCAGCCGCCCGCCTTTGGCGTAAACGATTGCTGGGTCGAACAAAGTGCTGATTTCGTCTGGGTGATTGACGTCGGCTTGAACTGATTGAACGCCGTCCAAGCTGTCGCGTCTGAGTGCGGCCGTTACTTCATTCGTGGCAAAATCTTCCCACATATGCCAATCCGGCTGAAGCGCGTCAATTGCTACATATTCCATCATATTGGCGAAGCTTTCGTTGAGCCACAAGTCGTTCCACCACTGCATGGTAACTAAATTGCCGAACCATTGATGGCTGAGCTCGTGAGCGATAACCGTGGCAATGAAGCGTCTGGATGATTCTGGAGTCAATTCTGGGTCTGCAAGCAAACAACTTTCGCGGTAAGTAATCAATCCCCAGTTTTCCATGGCACCAGAGGAAAAATCGGGAAGAGCGACGTGGTCAGATTTCGGCAATGGATATTTGACGCCGAAATATTCGTCATAAAAATCGATTGAACGAGTGGCGATATCTAACGCAAAATCTAAGGTATTTTCATTCTGAGCTGGCGTTGCCCAGACGTTAACCTCAACGCCAGATTTGGTGCGGGCGGATTTTTTGTGCAATTCACCGATGACGAAGGCTAGAAGATAACTGCTCATTCGCGGTGTTTTCTCAAATGTCGTCGTGCGAGAATCGCCATTTTCTTCCTGAAATTTTACGGGCATATTTCCCAAAACTGTTATTCCTGGGCGAGTTATTAGCGTCAAATCATATTCAGCTTTGGCGGCTGGCTCATCAACACAAGGGAAAACTTCGCGGGCGTGATGTGATTCAAATTGAGTCGCAAAAAGCTGTTTTTTAACGCCGTCGTGAGTGAAGTAGCAAGGATATAAACCGTGCATTGCGTCGGTGATGGTTCCAGAAAAATCGATGTGAATTGTATGGTTTCCGTTTTCAAGGTTCGGTTGGGATAATTTCAATTCATCAAACTCGCCGAATGAGACGTCGGCGGGCTGATTGTCGATTGTGGCTGATTGAATTGTCAGGCCTTTGGAATGTAGTGAAATTGATTCGCTGGTGGAATCGCCAGAAATGATAACTGTGCCAGAAAATTCTTTTTCCTCGGCGCGTGTTAAATCGAGAGTTAGGTTGTAATGATTTGGTGTGAATGTGTCAAGTAAGCGTGGAACTTTAGTCATAGTTTAATTATAATACAGTCATGAGGGTGAATAAAATACGACGTCGGCAAGTGGTGATTGCGCTGGTAATTCTGGTGGCTGGCGTGGCGGTTTGGGCTTCGCGAATTTCACAACCCGAGCCTCAGACAATTCAAACTTCAACGCAACGAGAATTATTTGGCAATTCGAACGCCAAATCGGAATTGGAAAAGATAGAAGTTAAAGGACGTGCGCCAAAGACTGGCTATTCCAGAAAGCAATTCGGCAACGGCTGGGGTAAAATTAACGGCTGCTCTGTACGGGAAGTGATTCTGGCGCGAGATTTGACGGATGAGAAAATTGATGAAAAATGTCGAGTTTTGTCGGGTGTGCTGAATGATCCGTACACTGGTCAAATAATCCAATTTCAGCGCGGTGAAAAAACCAGTTCTAAGGTTCAGATTGATCACGTCGTGGCTTTGAGCGATGCTTGGCAAAAGGGTGCACAACAAATTTCTCCAGAAGAGCGAGAGAAATTGGCGAACGATCCATTGAATCTGTTGGCGGTTGACGGCCCAGCAAATCAAGCCAAAGGTGACGGCGACGCGGCGACTTGGCTACCGAGTAATAAGCCGTTTCGTTGTCAGTATGTAGCGCGACAAGTGGCTGTGAAGCGCAAATATCGCTTGTGGGTAACGGAAGCTGAAAAAAGCGCGATGTCGGGAATTTTGGAAAAATGTACTGAAGTAAATTGACAAAATGAAAAATTTTTAATACAATGAGAAAGTACTCATCCGGCCGGCAGGTCGGAGTTTTTCGTTTATGGAAGTTTGAGACGGAAAAAGATATAATTAATAGGAAGGAGAATATAATGGAAGATTTGAATATTAAGCAGTTGACGTTGGCAGTGCGTACGATTGCTGAGGAAAAAAACTTGCCAGAAGAAACAGTTTTGAGCGTGATTGAACAGGCGATTGCGGCGGCTTGGCGTCGTGATAACGGTACGCGAGATCAGTTGGTTCGTGCTAGCTTGAACATCAATAACGGTACGGCTGTCGTGTCGGTTGTTAAAACTGTTGTTGAAGAAGTTGAGAATGACGCCAATCAAATCGACCTAGAGGAAGCTAAGGAAATAGATCCTGCGGCTGAACTTGGCGGTGAAGTTGTGATGGAGACCCATAACGTGACGACTTTTGGTCGAGTTGCGGCTCAGACTGCTAAGCAAGTGATTCTGCAGCGTTTGCGTGAAGCTGAGCGTGAAGTTGTTTTGGCGGAATTTGAGGATAAGATCGGTACGGTTGTTATCGGTACAGTTCAGCGAGTTGAGCCACGCGTTGTGCGAATTGAGCTTGGCAAGGCTGTCGGAATTATGCCTCAGAGCGAGCAAATTCCTGGTGAATATTACGGCGTTGGTCGTCGAATTAAGGTTTACATTAAGGACATTGAGCGCGAAGGTCGCGGTCCGCAATTGATTCTTAGTCGCGGCAATGAAGAGTTTGTGCGATTCTTGTTCAATCAAGAAGTTCCAGAGATGGAAACTGGTGCAGTTGAGATTAAGGCAATTGCTCGCGAAGCTGGTCGCCGAACTAAATTAGCGGTTTCTTCAGCGCTACCTGGCGTTGATCCAGTTGGTACGTTTGTTGGTGGCCACGGCGCCCGCGTTCAGGCTGTGATGAATGAAATTGGCGAGCAGGAAAAAATTGACATTATTCCATACGAGGAAGATGCGGCTGGATTTATTGCTAATGCGATGAGTCCAGCAGAGGTTTTGAGTGTGACTGTCAATGAAGATGAGAAGCGTGCGACGGTTTATGTTAGCGAAGATCAGCAATCAATAGCAATTGGTCGAGCTGGACAGAATGTTCGTTTGGCAAGTCGATTGACTGGCTATGAGTTAGATATCGAAGCAAAAGCTCCCGTTAAGACAGAGCCAAAACCTCGAAAGAATATTGAGGATAGCTTGATGAGCGTAGTTGAGGAGGTGGCGGAATAAGCTGCCTTCTGCGAATCGCCGAAAACGAAAGGAGGGCGATATGTCAGAAGATTTTTCTGAATTAGAACCTCGGCTGACGGAAACGGCTCGGGCCAGTTTGGGGCGGGCTGGTTTTCTGGCGCATAATGAGGGGAGTGAATATGTTGGCACGGAGCATATTTTGCTTGGTGTGTTGGCGCAGAATTCGTCGCTAGGTGCGAAGATTTTGGCTGAAAACGGCGTAACTTTGGATCGTGCGGAAATGGCGTTGAATCTGACCGCAAAGCCGCTGGTGATTACGGTTGTAAGTAAGGGTTTGAGCGCTGAAGTTGTTGAATTGATAAGAATTGCTTGGCAGTTGGCGGTCGAATTTGGGCAGGAAAAAATTGGCACGGAACACATCGTTTATGGAATGCTGCAGCAGCACGAGGCGCGAGCGACTAAATTGCTGCGGGATATGAATGTTGACATTGATAATCTGCGTGGAAGTTTGGAAGACGTGTTTGATAAACAGCAATTTGAGTCTCTGCAGGGCGAGCACAGTACAGCAAGTAAAAATTCTGGCGATTTGCGAGTTTTGGAGAAATTCGGTGTCGATTTGACGCGGCGCGCCAGCGAAGGATTTTTGGATCCGGTGATTGGTCGAACCTCGGAAATTCAGCGAATGATCACGATTTTGGGCAGGCGAAGCAAGAATAATCCAGCGCTGATTGGCGAACCTGGCGTCGGTAAAACTGCGGTAGTCGAGGGTTTGGCGCAGAGGATTGCTGATAATAAAGTTCCCGAATTTTTGAAAGGCAAGCGACTTTTTCAACTGGATTTGACGGCGATGATTGCGGGGACGAAATATCGTGGGCAATTTGAGGAGCGATTGCAAAAAGTTCTGGCGGTTGCCAAAAAACATCAAGAAGTTATTTTGTTTATTGACGAGTTGCATCTGTTGGTTGGCGCTGGTTCGGCCGAAGGCTCGATGGACGCGGCGAACGTATTGAAGCCAGCGTTGTCGCGAGGCGAGGTTCGACTAATTGGCGCGACGACGTTTGATGAATATCGAAAACATATCGAAAAAGATGCCGCGTTGTCACGGCGCTTCCAATCTGTGACAGTTAATGAGCCATCGCCAGAAGAGGCGGTAGAAATGATGCGCGGTTTGAGAGGAAAATTAGCCAAGCATCATCAAGTTCAGATTCCTGACGAAATGCTGACTGAGGCGGTGGATTTGAGCCAGCGTTACGTGACGGAGCGATTTTTGCCAGATAAAGCGATTGACGTGATTGACGAGGCGGCGAGTTTATTGAAGTCTAGTTCGCCGATAAAATTGTCGCGCAAGGACAAGTTGGCTCGCCAAATTAAGCGATTGGCTGGGAAAATTGACGCCGCGGTCGAGGCTGAAGATTATGAAAAAGCCGCAGAGTTTAAGATGCAAATGCGACAATTGGAATTGCAGGCCGAAGCGCTGAAGGATGAAGTCAGTGATAAGCTGGTATTGACTGATGAATATTTGCGTCGAGCGGTTTCGGCGATGACGGATATCCCGATTGATAGATTATCGTTGAATCAGATGAAGGATTTGATTCGCCTGGAGAAGCGACTGAGCCAGAGCGTTCTTGGTCAGAATGAAGCGATTGAGCAGCTGGCGCGCGCGATTCGTCGCAATAAAGCTGGGCTAAATCGTCAGAGTGGGCCGCTTGGGTCGTTTATCTTTCTGGGTCCGACTGGAGTGGGCAAGACGGAATTGGCACGAGTTCTGGCGCGGGAAGTTTTTGGCGGCGATGATAGTTTGATTAAAATTGACATGAGCGAATTTTCCGAGCGTCACACGGCTAGTCGTCTTGTTGGTGCGCCGGCTGGTTATGTTGGCTATGAGGATGGCGGGAAATTAACGGATAAGGTTCGTCGTCGACCGTATAGCGTGGTGTTGTTCGATGAAATTGAAAAGGCGCATCCTGACGTTCTGAATTTGCTTTTGCAAATCCTGGAGGACGGCAAGTTGAGCGATTCTCACGGACGAACGGTGAGCTTTCGGCAGACGATTGTCATCTTAACGAGCAACGTCGGCGCTGAACAAATGATTCAGGATTCGGAGCTGGGATTTGGTGCGTCTGGGCAGAAAAAATCGGCTAGCGAAACTCGTCACGAGAAAAATTCGCGTGCTGCTCTGCGTGAGCTTGAGGAATTTTTGCGTCCAGAATTGATTGGCAGATTTGATAATGTGATTACGTTTAAGCCGCTGTCTCGTTCGGTCGTACGAAAGATTTTTGACAATCTCACGTCTGACTTGATCAAAGCTGTTGGTCGACATGGAATGACGCTTGATATTACTTCTTCGGCGAAGCGTTGGTTGATCGATCGAGGATTTGACGAGCAGCGCGGCGTGCGAGTTCTAAGGCGAACAATTCAGTCCGAGTTAGCGGATCCACTTAGCGATGTTTTATTGTCCAATAAAGCGAGACCTGGCGACACGCTGGAGGCTAAAATTGATAATGATAAGGTGGTGATTAATGTCAATCGTGCGTAAAATATTAAGCGTCCTCACGCCGATAATTGTACTTTCTGCTGCGGTTTTTGTGATGATGAATCGTCAGCAAATTATTGATGAAATTGCGCTGTGGCAATATAAGCCGAGTGCGGAAATTGTCGCTATTGCTGATCGCGTAAAGATGTCGGATGTTGGCAGGAAAATGTTTTATGTTTCTAATCCGCAAATTAAATCGGCGAACGAATTTAACGAAGATTGCCGTCGCGTGGAAAAGGGAAATGCAATTTTGGGTTGTTACAATCCGTCGTCTAGGGATATTTATATTTATAACGTGACCAATTCTGAGCTTGATGGCGTGAAAGAAGTGACGGCGGCGCATGAGATGTTGCACGCTGCTTGGGAAAGGTTGAGTGCGTCGGAAAAATCTCATTTGAGCGAGCTTTTGGAGCAGGCTTATAATAATGTGAAAAATAAGAAATTGTCCGAGCGGATGGAGTATTACGATCGTGCGCAACCTGGAACAAGAGCTAACGAGCTGCATTCGATTTTGGGGACGGAATTTGCCGATTTGGGCGACGAGCTGGAAGAATATTATCGACGATATTTTACTGATCGGTCTGAAGTCGTGAAATTGCACGCACAATATCAAGAAAAATTTGAGTCCAGGGAAAATGAAGCGCAGAAGTTGAGCGAGTCGTTGAAGGTCCGAAAGGAAAAATTGAACAGAGAATTATCGCAATATTCAACTGATTTGGCAGATTATAATAGTCGCGTGTCGGACTTTAATCGGCGAGCGGGCGTTAGTGGCGGATTCTTGTCGCAGAGTGATTTTTATAGTCAACGTCAAGCCTTGAAAGCGGAGCTCTCGGAGTTGAACGAAAGGCGTGCCAATTTGAATTCTGAGATCAATTCTTACAATTCTGACGTTTTGCGGCTTAGAGAATTAGGCGTGCAGATTGATGAATTGAATAAAAGTTTGGATAGTTTGGAGGGGGCGAAATAATGGCGAAGGTTCGAAGTCAATTTGTTTGTCAGCAGTGCGGGGCTAGTTTTTCAAAGTGGGCTGGCAGGTGTGAAAATTGCGGGGAATGGAATTCGCTAGTCGAGCAGGTCGTTTCTTCTGGCGGGTCATCTGTTGTCGATAAATCTGCTGGGCGCGGCAAGGTCTTAAAAACTTCCAGCATTCGCGAAGCCGTCTCTGAGTCTGGGCTAGAAAGATTAAGTACGGGAATTGACGATTTGGATGCTGTTTTGGGCGGCGGTTTTCTGATTGGCGGCGTGGTGTTGGTCGCGGGGCAGCCAGGAATTGGTAAAAGTACGCTTTTGGCACAAGTTGCGGCACATATCGCCAAGACAAAATCGGTGTTATATGTAAGCGGTGAGGAATCGGTTTCTCAAGTGAAGCTTCGTGCGGAGCGTTTGGGTGCGGCTGATTCGGAAAAAATGCAGCTGGCGTCCAGTAATAGCGCGGAAGATATTGCGGCGTCGATTCAGCAGGGTGGATATGATCTAGCGATTGTCGATTCGGTTCAGACAATTTCCCTCAGCGAGATTTCCTCTGCTCCGGGATCGGTTAGTCAGATCACCAACTCGTCAAATGTAATTATTCGTGCTGCCAAAGCTTCGGGCACGGCGGTGATTTTGGTTGGTCATGTTACTAAAGAGGGTTCGATTGCTGGTCCGAAAATATTGGAGCATTTGGTGGACGTTGTGCTGAATTTTGAGGGCGATCGATATGGCGGTTTTCGAGTTGTTCGGGCGCAGAAGAATCGATATGGTTCGACTAACGAAGCGGCGATTTTTGAGATGGACGAGCAGGGGCTAAGAATTGTGAAGAATCCGTCAGCGGAACTTCTGGCGGAGCGTCAGAATCTGGATGGGTCAATTGTGTTGGCGACCATGGAAGGTGCACGCCCGCTCTTGGTGGAAATTCAGGCGCTAGTTAATCCGACGAACTTTGGCTATCCTAAGCGCACGGCTAGTGGTTTTGATTTGAATCGATTGAATCTGTTGGTGGCGGTTTTGGAAAAGCGAACAAAGTTGAAGTTGGCGGATAAGGATATTTATGTCAATGTGGTCGGCGGTCTGAAATTAAATGATCCAGCGGCCGATTTGGCTGTGGCGATGGCGATTGCTAGCGCTAGCGCTGGGCGAAGTCTGGACGAAGGCGCCGTAGTGTTTGGCGAGATTGGTTTGGGTGGCGAGGTTCGTTCGGCGACGAATTGGCAAGCTCGAATTAAAGAGGCGAAAAAGCTGGGCTTCACTTATGCGATTGCGCCGAAAGTTCATAAAGATAAATTTATAAAAGGCGTCAGCGATATGCGACAGGCGCTGATTGACTATTTACAATAGAAAGGAAAAAAATGAAAGATTTTTACGGATTGATAATAATTACGATGTTGCTTGGCTTGGCGGCTGAAGTTTATTTCTTGGCAAAACCGCGACGGAATTCGTCGGTGGGTGCGGCGCCGATTTTGGTCGATACGTCAGTGCTCATGGATGGGCGAGTGACTGAGCTAGCGAAGACTGGATTTCTGCTGGGCAAAATTATTGTACCAAGGAGTGTATTGACAGAATTACAATTATTAGCCGACGGCGCAGACCATGACAAGCGTGAAAGGGCGCGATTTGGCATGGATGTTGTGAAGGAGCTTAAGGATATTTTGAAGTCTTCATTCGAGCTATATGACGATAATATTCGCGTGCCTGAAGGTGTGGATTCGCGCTTGTTGAAATTAGCGAAGGAGATGGATGCGGCAGTATTGACGCTTGATTACAATTTGAATAAGGTGGCGCAAGTTGACGGCGTTAAGGTTTTGAATATCAATGAGCTGGCGAAAAGCTTGAGGATGAGTTATTTGCCTGGTGACGAGCTGGATTTGGAGCTGTCGCAGAAGGGACAAGATTCTCATCAAGCGGTTGGCTATTTGAAAGATGGAACGATGGTGGTTGTTGAAAACGCCAAGCGCTACATTGGACAAACGAAGAAGATTGAAATTATCCGAAGCTTGCAGACCGACGCTGGAAAAATGATGTTTGCGAAGCTTGTGGTTGAACAGAAAAAATCTGTAAAGCAGAAGACTAGCGTTCCTAAAAAACGCACAAATGGTCGCTCAAAAACATCAGCTCAACACGAGGCTGAGCTGATTAATTTAGTGAATAAACAACAATAGTTTATTTAGTTAACTTGAATGCTGCCAGTTGAAGTGGCGGTGTAATATGCAGAGTCTCTTACGGTTACAGAAACTGTGTGCGCTCCTGTCGTATCAAGTTCTACTGTGGCGGTCTGCTTGCCGCTTGAAGTAATTTCTGAGCTCTTAATGCTCTTTCCATCCACGGTAATTTCGATTGCCGATAAGCCCCAAGTTCCTGCTGTAACATCAACACTTATCGTATATTTCTTGCCACTGTTGGTGTATGATATCGCTCCAATTTGCGGTTTAGTGTCGTCGCACTTGTGAACATCATCTTCTGCGTTTACGTCGTAACCTGAAGGAACGGTAATTGATTCTTTCTTAGTCAAAGGATCAATAATCTTTGTCACTTCAATCTCTTCCTTTGCGCCATCCGGAGTACAATTCGTTGCCTTTTTCTTAGAGACTTTATCGAAGGTGATTTTTTCTGTAGATTGACTTTGCCTCTTATTCCACCATGACGGGTAGAGTTCGCCGTTGACAGTTTGGATTCCGCTTGGTCGCTCATACCATTGACCTGACTTCCATTTGCCTTCTTTGGCGTAAACTTGGGTGTGGGCAAATTCCATAACGCTTCTAATTACTGGCATGCCGTAGTTGGAGGCTGATGTGCCAATCACGCTAGTGTCGGAATTTCCGAGCCACATTCCCATAACCAGAGCTGGGCTGTAACTAACAATCCAAAGGTCTTTTGGCTGCGAGCCTTTGTCCGATGTACCAGTCTTTGCGGAGGTTCGAACGCCATTGACGCCCATCCAGCCGTGAAGTCCAGGAGTTCGGTCGGACAAAATATCGTTTACGATGTATGCTGATTGCGAGTCGATAACTTGCTTGCTTTCATCTTTCCATTTTTTCAGAGTTTCACCTTGGCTGTTCTTTACTTCAATCACGCTTGAGACGTCTTTTTGGACTCCCATTCGCGCCAATGTTGAGTAGGCGTTCACCAATTCTGTTTGTTTGGTTCCACATGCGCCGATTGCTGCACCGAGTCCGTAACCGCCGGCATTTTCTTCCTGGCGGCAATAGTTGGTGTCGCCCATTCTGCGAATCCCCTCGACGACAGGCTTAGCGGATCCGTCGCCAACAATGTAAGCGGCTTTAATGGCTGGAACGTTTCGGGATAAGGCTAGCGCTCTTCGAATATTGATGGCACCCATAAACTTATTGTCCCAGTTCCTTAGGGTTGCGCCGTACAGTTTATCAATATTTTCATCGGCTAATACCGTGCCGCTACCGTATGCTTGCTTGCTATCGTGTTTGTCGAACAATTGAGTAAAGACAAGTGACTTAATTGTAGAACCTGGCTGGATATAGGAAACTGCGGCGTTGTCCTGACCAAAGCCGGTGTAGTTAAAGTCACGGCTACCAACAAGCGCTACGATTTGTCCAGTCTGAACGTCTTCGACTGTTGCGGCGCCGTTACTAATTCGCACAGAATCTGGTCGACCCGTTGCAAAGAACGACTTCATCTCATTTTCAAGTTTCTCCTGAATTCGCCAGTCAAGGGTGGTTTTAATTGTCAATCCACCGCGTCCAACTACTGATTCGCCAAGCTCTTTACTTAACTGATTGCGAACCATCAACAGGAAGTGAGGAGCCTTAATATTCTCCAAGTGCTCAGTCTGCGGCTTAAGTGTGCTTAAAATGTCAATCTTTTTAGCTTTTTCAGCCTCATCCTTGGTAATAACGCCTTGCTCGGCCATATAATCCAGAACTGTATGTTGTCGGGCAATCAAAGCCTTATTTCCAGCAGTGTTATACGGATTATAGTAAGTCGGATTCTGTGGAATACTAGCAATTAGCGCCGCTTCCGCCAGCGTCAGATCTTTTGCGTGCTTACCGAAGTACGTTTGAGCGGCAGACTCTGCGCCGTTACGACGACCGCCGTACGGAGATTCATTTAGATATAACGATAGGATTTGATCCTTGCTATACATTCGCTCAACTTCGATTGCTAGGATGATTTCCTTGATCTTTCGGGGAATACCACTAATCGATCGGTCGCCGGCCTCATCTGCGAAGAAGACTTGCTTGACTAGCTGCTGTGTCAGAGTCGATCCACCCTGAACTTGGCGTCGTGAAGCAGTCGAGAGCATTGCGCGCAACATGCCGCTAATACTGATGCCGTGGTGATTATAGAAGTTTCGGTCCTCAATTGCGACAGTGGCTTTTTTCAAATAGTCGCTAATCTGGTCAGATTCGACGACTAATTGATAATTGCCCGTACCTTTATCTTCCCAAAGCAAATTGTCGTTGCGGTCGTAATATTTAGTGACGGTCGTCTGGACGCGCTTAGCAAGCTCGCCAGGGCGAATTTTATCGAGATCCTTGCGGAAGTAAGCGAACATTCCGCCGATAAGTAGCAACATCAACAAGATACTGACGCCAAGAATTTTCAGCGCCATCAGTCCGCCGCGCTTGGAGAACCAATATTTCGCTAGTCGCTTCGGATGTAATCGATAAAAGAATCGCTTTACGGGATGTTTCGGCAAAGTCGCCAAATATTCCGCTCGTTCGCGCGCGTCCTTATCTTTTTTAGTCTTATGTTTCTGCGCCAAATTGGCATATAAGTTCATCCGTTTCGACGGAGATTTCTTATCGCTTGAGCCGTGTCCGGCGGTGCTTATTGTAGTCTTTTTCTTCACAATTCTATTATATCACGCATATGTTTCGCTTCAATTGTAAAATTGCTATACTAATATGTAGAAAAGGAGTGATATGAAATTATCAGAAGAATTACAATGGCGTGGATTCTGGAATCAGACCACATTTACTGACGACAAACTTATCGATTCGGAGAATTTCACGCTCTATTTAGGGACGGATCCTTCGGCGGACAGCTTGCATGTCGGGCATTTGGCGGTTTATATGATGGTTCGGCATTTTTTGGAGCGCGGACATAAAGTGTTTTTGCTCGTTGGCGGCGGCACGGGAATGATTGGCGATATGCGCGACACAGAAGAGCGAAACCTACTTCCTTACGAGGAAATTGAGCATAATAAACAAGCCTTAAAATCCCAAGTTTCGCGAATCTTTGCTGGACGAGATTTTACTTTGGTTGATAATGCTGACTGGCTGGCTGAGCTGGAATTGCTGCCGTTTCTTCGCGATATCGGTAAGAATTTCAATATGGCGGATTTGGTGAGCCGCGAATTTTTCAAGGCGCGCATTAATAATGGTAAGGGTCTGAGTTTTGCGGAGTTCACTTACACTTTACTTCAGGGCTATGATTTTTGGCATCTATTTAATCAATATGGCGTGAATCTGCAAATTGGTGGATCGGATCAATGGGGCAATTTATTATCTGGCGTGGATCTGATTCGCAAAAAAGAAAATGCTGAAGTCTACGCAATGACCGCACCGCTACTTATCAATAAGTCGACTGGTCGTAAATTCGGCAAATCTGAAGGTGGCGCGGTTTGGCTTGATGAAAATAAAACCAGCGTCTATAAATTCTATCAATTCTGGCTGAATGTTGACGACGAGAGTGCAATTGAATATATGAAGATATTTACGATGTTGGATCGCGATACAATTGAGGCTATTGCTGAAAATCATGCGGTTAATCCTGGCGCACGCTCGGCGCAGAAGGTTTTGGCTCGTGAAGTTACTGACATTGTCCACGGTAGTGCGCGTCGTGAATCTGTTGAGCGCGTAACTGAAGTTTTGTTTGGTGGCGGCGATTTTAAGAAATTGTCGGACGATGATTTAGGCGCTTTGGCTGAAGAAATTCCTTGCGTTGATGCTGGCATTGATGTGATTGAAGCGCTGGTAGAATCTGGGGCGGTTGGCTCTAATGGCGAAGCAAAGCGATTGTTAAAATCTGGCGCCATTAGCATAAACGGCGAAAAACTTGCCGAAAATAAAGTCGTCAATGACACGTCGCTACTGAAGAAGGGTAAAAACACATTTGTATTAATTATGGGGGAGAACGAATAATGAAGAAAATTATCGGTTTTGATTTGGATGACACATTGGCAATTACAAAATCGCCAATTAGCGATCGTATGGCGAGAATTCTTAGTCGATTGCTTGAGAATTATGACGTTTGTGTGATCACGGGCGGTACATTTCAGCAGATAAAGAAGCAGGTGATTGATAGGTTGAACGTTGCTCCAGAGTTACTTCAGAAATTCCATGCAATGCCGACTTGCGGAACTCGATATTATCGATTTGACGCCGCTGATGATGAATGGAAAATTCAGTATGCGAATGATTTGTCTGATGAACAAAAAACTCAGATAACTGCGGCATTGGAAGAAGTTGCGAAGGAAATGGGTATTTGGTGCGAGAATCCTGCGGGTGAAATAATTGAAGATCGACATAGCCAGATTACTATGTCGGCTTTGGGTCAGCAAGCTACACCTGAAGATAAATATGCGTGGGCTGAAAAATATAAGGATGTCCGTCCGATATATCGCGACAAGGTGGCGGAGAAGCTGCCTGAGCTTGAAGTGCGAATTGGCGGTACGACCAGCACTGACATCACGCTTCCGGGAATTGATAAGGCTTATGGAATTGGCAGATTGCTTGAACTGAATGGCTGGTCGAAAGAAGAAACGCTGTTCTTTGGCGATAAAATTGAAGAAGGCGGTAATGATTTTCCAGTGAGGCAAATGGGTGTAGATTCAATCGGCGTAAGAGGTTGGGAAGATACGGCTTACGCTCTGGAAGGTATCAACGCCGTTTCGTAGATGAAACTAACAACTCCTCTCGAGCAAATTAAAGGCGTCGGGCCGAAAACTGCTCAGGCTTTAGCAGTGGCCGGTCTTAAAACGATTTCTGACGCTTTGGATTTTTTGCCGCGAGCATATGATGACTATTCGACCGCGGTTAATATCACAGATCTTCAGCCGGGAAAAGTTACGGTTAAGGCGCGCTGCGAGTCGGTTTCGACGCGTATTGTTCGGCGTGGACTTAGAATCACGACCGCGGTTTTGGCGGATAAATCGGGCAAAGTTAAGGCGGTTTGGTTCAATCAACCGTACCGCGAAACGCAATTAAAATCTGATGCGGAATTTATTTTTTCTGGTCAATTTGGTATGCAATATAATCGCTATCAAATCAACAATCCGTCCGTCGAGCTGGCAAAAGAAGTTGCCAAAGCATCGATGGAAAACGCATCTGGAATTCAGCCAGTTTATAGATCGATCAAAAATATCCGCCCAAAAACCGTGCAAGATTTGATGAAAAATATTCGTCCAATTATGGATTTTTTGCCCGAGACTTTGCCGGAAAATATTATTCAGCGCCAAAAATTGGTTAGTCGATCTGAGGCGGTTAAATTTCTTCACGCGCCAAAAACTCACGAGGAAATTTCCCGCGGTCGTGAGCGTCTGGCGTTTGAAGAGCTGTTTGAGATGATATTGGCGGCACAATTTAATAAGCAAGAACAAACCAGATTAACGGGTTGGAAAATTCCGTTTAATAAGTCGGTCGTGAAGAGTTTTGTCGATCAATTGCCGTTTTCTTTGACGAACGCTCAGCGCCGAGCTGCGTGGCAAATTCTGCAAGATTTGGAGTCTGATCATCCGATGAATCGGTTATTGCAAGGAGATGTTGGCTCGGGAAAAACTGTCGTTGCGGGTCTGGTGGCGGCAGAAGTGGCGAAGGCTGGTTTCCAGACGGCAATTATGGCGCCGACGGAGATTTTGGCGCAGCAACACGCGAAAACGCTTGGTGAGTTATTGTCGCCATTTGGCGTGTCGGTTGCGCTTCTGACGGGTCACGTGAAAGGTGTGGCGCGCAGTCAATTGTTGGGCAATTTGGCTAGCGGTAACATTGACGTTGTGGTCGGTACGCACGCGCTAATTCAGGAAAAAGTTGCGTATCATAAATTAGGTTTCGCAGTGATTGACGAACAGCACCGATTTGGTGTGAAGCAACGACAAGCTTTGTTAGAAAAGTCTGATTTTATGCCGCATCTTTTAAGTATGACAGCCACGCCAATTCCGCGCAGCTTGGCGCTGACATTGTACGGAGAATTGGATATTTCTATTCTGGACGAGTTGCCTTCTGGTCGTCAGCCGATTCAGACTAAGATTTGGTCGCCGGCGTCAGCTCCGAAGCTTTACGAATCGATTGAAAATGAGTTAGCTAAAGGTCGCCAAGCTTACGTTATTTGTCCGTTGATTGATGATAATCCAGATAATGATAAGAAGTCGGTGGAGGCGGAATATAATAAATTGTCCAAGACTATTTTCAGTCATCGTCGAGTTGGGTTGTTGCACGGAAAGCTTCCTGCCGAAGAAAAAGCTGAAGTAATGCAGAAATTTGCGGACGGCGAGCTGGATATGTTAGTCAGCACGACCGTGGTTGAGGTTGGAGTGAATGTGCCGAATGCGACGGTGATGTTGATTGAGAATGCGGACAATTTTGGATTGAGCCAATTGCATCAATTGCGTGGACGAGTTGGGCGCGGGAAGCGTCAGAGTTTTTGTCATTTGATGATGAGCGGCCACGACAAGCCGAGCCAAAGACTTCGGGAGATTGAGAAATCTCAGGATGGATTTTATTTGGCGGAGGTTGATTTGAAATTGCGTGGACCCGGTGAGATTTACGGTAAAATGCAGCACGGGGATTTGAACTTGAAAATTGCCTCGCTGGCGGATACGGCGCTAATTGCTCGCGCTCAAACCGAAGCCGAACGCTTTGTCAAAGAGGGGCAAGATTTGCTACAATATAATCATCTGGCGCACGCCGTCAGTCGCTATCAGCGATTAACTGTTTTAAATTAATATGTACGCAGGAACAACAATTAGGGATGGCTCTGGTCGATTTATTGGCGTCCACCAAAAAATAGATCGAGTTGCAAGGAGAAATATAGAACCAATTCTTCCTGATTGGTGTGATTTTCCTGACATTAAAAACATTCTTCATTTTGAGGGAAAGAATGGTCCTGATGGCGTCAAGCGAAAGAGTCCGGCTGTGGATGAGCCTTGGCACTTTATAAATCCGGACGATCCTAACGACACTGCACTTTTGGAGATGATCGACGGACATATTGGCAATTTAGCCCGAGCACTGCGAACAAATAATTCCGAGCGAGCAGCGTTTGAGGCAGCTTGGATGGCGCACGCGATTACTGATGGTTTGACTCCGGCGCATCATTTTCCTCTGGAACAAGCTATGGCGGAACTTCGTGGCGGTGAAGGGTTGGAGACGCGAACCTCAATTTTGAAGAAAAATCTCATGAAGGGTGATAATGGAATCGAGCTGATTAAGAACAACTGGAAATTCTGGGGTGCCAAAGGTATGATGACGACACACGTGGCGTTTGAGGCTGGCGTAGCTAGCGTGGTGGCATATCCGCGTTTTAAGGACGCAATTCCAAGTGACGATGAGATATTGCAAGTGAAAAATCACGGCTATCGTGAGTATTATTTGGACCAAGTTCACGCCGTGGCGTCGATGAAAATGTATGACAATTTTAGCAAGAGCGGCTGGACAACGGACCTTGCTTGGCAGACAAATCACGAGCTAATGCCGATTATTATAAAGTCGGTGATGTTGGGCTGGCTGGCGTCTGTTTGGAAACTTGAGGCAGAAAAAAGTGAGAGTTAGGATTATCTCTGGCGAATTTGGAGGACGATTCATAAAAACTCCGCCCGGCTCAACGACACATCCTATGGGCGAGCGA
>CAUTMO010000012.1:0-18130 GCA_963539815.1 uncultured Candidatus Saccharibacteria bacterium
ACCAATATTGTTAAGTATCGACCGCCGAATAATCGTGACCCGTTGCCAGAGGAAAAGCGTCAATTTTGGCCATATTTACTCAGGCAATTAGAAATCATTCAGCCAAAGGCTATTCTGACCTTAGGGCGGCACAGCGGCGGTGGATTTATTCCGGGATTGCAGATCAGTAAAGAACACGGTCGTCCGCGTAAGGTGCGTCTGCATGAGCTTGAATTCGTAGTGATTCCGTTATATCATCCGGCGGCCGCGCTTTATAACGGCGGCATGCGTCAGACTTTAATTGACGATTTTATTCAGGCTGTGGAACTTGTGAAGAAGAACAGCGACGTTTAATCAGGCAATTACTTGCAAAAGTTTCCCAGACGTAGTATAGTGGATAGTCGATATCTATTATATCTAAGTCGAGAAAGGATTTGTATGAGATTATCGGGAGCTGTTGAACAAGCGTGTTGCATTATGGCAATTCTGGCGGATCCGAAAAGGACGACGCCGGTAACTAATGATGCGCTGGCGGAAAAGATGCTGGTTTCGCCGACGTACTTGAAGAAAATTAGTCGGAAATTGGTAATAGCAAAGCTAATCACTTCAACCCAGGGAACTGGCGGCGGATTTATTTTAGCGAGAAAAATGAACGAAGTTACGTTGCATGATGTTGTCCTTGCAATTGAAGGAGAATCGCCATTTTTCCAGCCTCAGGGAATTGTTGAGAGAGTTTTTCAATCACGTCCTCGTCAGGTGGAAATTGGCATGAATATGATAGAAAAGGTTTTTTCTGAAGCGCAGAAAAAGTGGAGTGAATATTTGAAAACTGTGACGCTGGAAGATGTCGCAAAGGAGGTCGCACATGATTAAAAATAAGATGTTACAAGCCGAGTGGAAGCATTTGTTTAATAATAAAATATTGTTGATATCCATGGCTGTGATTTCGTTTATCCCTATTTTGTATAGTGGATTTTTCCTAGGCTCAATTTGGGATCCATACGGACAAACAAAAAACTTGCCGGTGGCGTTTGTGAACGAAGATAAGGGCGCCAGCTTAAATGGCAAATCGCTGAATGTCGGCGAATCTGTCGAGAAAAAACTGAAAGATAATCACGATTTGGGCTGGGAGTTTGTTAGTAGGCAGCAGGCAGACGAAGGTGTGAATAGCGGGCATTTTTATGCAGTGGTAACTATTCCGTCCGACTTTTCGCAGAAAGCGGCGTCAATTACCGAATCTGAACCTCAGCAAGCGGTTATTAATTTTACGACCACGCCAGCGAAAAACTATATCGGTTCGCTAGTCAGTAATCAAGCTGCCGCCAAGGTTAAATCTTCGGTATCTGAACAAATCACTCAGGCGTACGCTAAGGGAATTTTGGAGAATTTGGACAAGCTTGGAATAGGGCTGGACACGGCAGCTAACGGCGCGTCAACTTTGCACGACGGATTAGGGCGATTGCAATCTGGCACACAAACATACGTTGGCGGCGTGAAACAGTTGGCAGTAAACCAGCAATCCTTGGCTGGCGGATTGGCGCAACTTAGCGACGGTTCTCGTAAATTACAAGCGGGATTGGGGCAATTGTCGAACAATTTGCCGACCGAATCTCAATTGTCGCAATTATCTAACGGAATGAAACAATTGCAATCGGGCATAAATCAGTTAAACGCCAGCGTGAGTAATCCATCGCCAGTGCTCGCGGCTCAGCAAAACAAGGTAAAAACGGAAGCGCAAACTTTGGCGCAAACAATGCGAGCTTCGGAGTCCGACTTGTTGACGGCGGGTGGCACTTTGCAGGCTTTGGGCGCGCAAGCAGCCGCTTCTGGCGGTGAATCTACGACGATAAGTTTGCCGCAAATTAGCAATATTTCTCGAGCACTAACGAAAATTCAGACAATTATCGCGCAGACAGGGACGCTACGTGAAGATCTTCAAGCGCTAAAACAGCAACTATCGGCGCAACAAACGCAGCTTCAGGCTGGAGTTTCTGCATTAAATAACGGCGTGAACCAATTGGCGCCAAACGCAATCACCGCATTTAACGGCTATAACAGCGTGCGATTTGCGAATAATCAATTATTGGCGGGCTCGGCAAGCTTAACAAACGGCTTAAGCGAAGCAAAATCGGGCAGTCAAAAATTGGCGAATGGCGCGAGTTTATTAGAAAGTCGCTCGGGCGCGTTAATTGATGGAACTTCGCAACTGGCAAACGGCGCAGATACGCTGGCGAATAAATTGGCGGACGCTTCTAATCGCATAAAAATTCAACCAACTGGCGCTACGACTCAGCAGCAAATTGCAAATCCAGTGAAGTCGGAAATGATCGAAAAGGGTAATGTTCCGAACTATGGCTACGCTTTGTCGCCGTATGTTTTGTCGCTAAGTTTGTTCGTTGGGGTACTCGTTCTGAACGTTATTTATCCGATTCGCAAAACTTTTTCTGAGCAGGAAAGTGCGATTCGTTGGTGGTTATCTAAAGCTTCGGTGGCTGGCGTGGCGGCCTTTATGCAAGCAACGATTTTGATGTTGGTGATGGTGTTTTTCTTAGGACTGAATCCAGAGCATCCAGCGCATTTTATCGGGGCAATTTATCTGACGTCGTTTGCGTATATGTCGATTGTGTCGCTTTTGGTGACTGTTTTGGACAATCCAGGACGATTCCTAGCGATGGTTCTTTTGGTGCTCCAATTGGGCTCCAGCGAGGGAACATTCCCAATCCAAACTGCCAACGGATTTTTCCAAGCAATTAATCCGCTAGTGCCGATGACTTACTCAATTCGTGCATTGCGCCAGGCTATTTCGGGCGGGCTAGATAACGCATTTTACGGCGGCAGTATGTGGGTTTTGGTTGGATTCTTATTGGTGGCTAATTTATTGACAATCGGCTTCTTCGCTTATCGTGGCAAGCGTAAATTTGCACACACGTCGGTTGATGGCGACGATTAATTGACCTCTGTTATAAAACATTGTTCTTTGACAAAAAATGAGCGGTTTGCTAATATAAGAGTACTAACTAGAGGAATTTACGTCAGTTCACCTCTATACCTGGTTTTTGAATTATATTGTAATAAAAAAGGAGTATAACAATATGGGTCAGCGGCGACTAGCAACACCGCAAAAAGATGACGCCAATAAGCGTCCGCAGTCAAAGAAAAGCAATAATGCAGTTTTGAATAGCACAACTACTCGTAAGGGTGAAGTTTTCCGAGCTCAGCGACGAACAAGCGAGAACGTTAATCTCAGGGCTTCACAGCACTTGATTGATATTCCTGTAAATAAGTCGGTTTATAACGGATATGGCGGTGAGCAATTTAGTGCCAAAATGCAACCAAAACCTGTTCGCGACGGTCAGCCGAAGCTTCGGATTATTCCGATTGGTGGCGTGGGCGAAATGGGAATTGGTAAGAATATGAACGCCATCGAATATGATGATGAGATTATCATCGTAGATATGGGTTTTTTGTTCCCAGGCAGTGATTATCCAGGCATCAATTACATCACGCCGGATATTACTTGGCTGGAAGAGAATAAGCATAAGATTAAGGCGCACGTATTTACACACGGACATCTTGATCATATTGGCTCGTTCCGTCACTTCATTCATCGTATTCCAGCGCCAGTTTATGGCTCTAAGTTTACAATTGGCATGCTTGATCGAACGATGGACGATTCAGAAGTGGATTTCAAGCCGGATTATCGAGTGATGGATCCGCTGAGTCACGAAATTGTTCAAGTTTCTAAGCATTTCTCGGTCGAGTTGGTGCGAGTTAACCACTCAATCCCTGACTCTACGGCGGTGATTATTCGAACTCCAATGGGCGTGATTGTCGATTCTGGTGACTGGCGATTTGAGGAAAGTCCAGTTGACGGTCAAAAGTTTGACCTTGAGCGACTTACGGAAGTGGCTTCAAAAGAAGGCATTTTGATGTTCATGAACGAATCGACCAACTGTGAATCTGCTGGTACGCACACACATACGGAGTTTGATATTCAGTATTCCATCGGTCAGGTGATGGACAAGTTCAGTAATAGTCGAGTAATTTTAAGCTGTTTCTCGTCGCAGGTGCATCGCTTGCAATTAATTTTGGAAGAGGCGCATAAGCACGGACGTAAGGTGGCATTTGCTGGATTCTCGATGATTCAAAACCTGGAGGTGGCGCTGCGTTCGGGAACGATTAAGATTCCTAAAGACACCATCATGAAGATGGAAGATATTGTTAAATTGCCAGATAATCAAATTGCCGTAGTTTGTACTGGCTCGCAGGGTGAATTTAACGCCGTCTTAAACCGCATGGCGACGGGCGCTCATAAATATATGAAAATTAAGGGTTCGGATGTTGTGGTGTTTAGCTCGAATCCAATTCCTGGCAATGAAAAAAGCGTGGTGCGAACGGTTGACGGTCTGATGCGCGAGGGTTCTGACGTCATTCAGAACGGAAAGACTCACTTGACGGGAATCGGTCCTCTGCACTTGTCGGGTCATGGTTATTATGACGATCACGTCAAATTGATCAACGCGCTTAATCCAACTTATTACATGCCAATTCACGGCGAATTCCATATGTTGGTGCATAATGCCAGGTTGGCGGAAAAGGAATGTGGAATTCCTCGTAAGAATATTTTTGTGTGCGATGCTGGAGATATTATTGAAATTGATATCGAAAGACAAGCAAAGAAAGCTGGGCGAATTCATGTTGGTGGCGTGATGTACGATGACACTGGCGCGATTGTTTCTGAGGTTGTGCTGAAAGACCGTATTCACATGTCACAAGAGGGAATGTTTGTTGTGGTGCTGACCGTACAACGCGGCACGGGACGATTATTGACTAGTCCAGACATTATTTCTCGCGGATTTATTTACTTGCGCGATTCTGAAGAGTTGATGAATATGATTCGCCAATACTTGAAGCAAAAAGCGGCACGTAGTTTTTCTGGCAAATATGATTTGGACGTGATCAAAAAAGAAATTAAAGATGAGATTACGCATATATTGTACGATCAGACTCGCCGAACGCCGATTGTCATTCCAGTGATAAATGAAGTTGGCGGCTTGAAGTCTGTTAAGTCGGCAGCTACGCCAACGCATTCTGCCGTGAAATCGCCAGCGCGTGGTAAAAAACCTACCTCAGACGAGCCAAAGATGACCCTTCCAACTGCTCCACGCCGCCGTTTCCCGCAGCGCCAAGTGCCAGACACTGAAGCAAATGACACAAAAGCCAGAGAACGACAGAATACTCGTCCGTACTAGGGCTCTGGATTGATTTTACCGGTAAATTATGCTATAATAAAAGCGTATTAAATTGATTTTTATATCTGTTAATAAGTATAAAATCAGTGTATAATAAAAACGATTATGGCAAAAAAACGAAAGAGCACGAAAAAATCCGCACCAGCCAAGCCGCAGCATAGTTTGCCGGCGGGTTTTTGGTCACAAGTTGGCGCGGTGATGCTTATTCTTTTGTCGTTACTACTTGTCGTGTCGTGGTTCGGTGTCGGTGGTCCGGTTCTGCAATGGATTGATATGGCGACCGTAAAAACTATTGGCTACACCGCGTACGCCTTGCCGATATTATTGATTTATTTGGCGGTTGAGACTTTCCGAGCGGAAGAGAATCAATTACCCGCAGTGGTGAAATTTGCGGCAATTCTGGAAATTGTGTGGTTTTCTGGATTGTTTGGGTTAATGAAGACGGCTTCGCATCCGAATTCTGGTGGATTTGTGGGCGACATATTGAATACGGCTACACTGAAAATGGTAGATTCGGCAATTGCTGTGATTATTTATCTGGTTTTGGCGTTTATAACAGTTCTATTTATTACTCAGACGTCACCGTTTACGGTTTTCAGTAAACTTTGGGAGATGATTAAGAGCAATACCAAGGAAGACGATAATAATCGTTCTGTTATGAAGAAGGCGTCAATTGCTCAGCCGACGGAAGAAGAGAAGAAGACCGACTTGGGAGAAATTAAGCTAAATGCTGGTGTGCCAATAATTGATACAGCCAAAGAGAAAAAGAGCTTATTAAAGAAAGCAGAGAAGCCAGAGAAGGTCAATGAAGAGCAGGCTTTGGTGGCAACTCGTGATCCAAATTGGGAGGCGCCAAGCTTGGATCTATTAGAGAAGAACGAAAGCGGTGCTGATGCTGGAGATACACGCCAGAATGCCCAAATAATTCACGATACGTTGGCTGAATTTAATATTGAGGCAGCGATGGGCGATATTAATGTTGGTCCAAAAGTCACGCAATACACTTTAAGGCCGCCAAGTGGGGTTAAATTGACGCGAATTACGGCGCTGGAAACTAACATTGCGCTTAATTTGGCAGCACAAAGCTTAAGGATTGAGGCGCCAATTCCTGGTCAGCGAGCGGTTGGTATTGAAGTGCCTAACCGCAAGGCTGCTGAAGTGCGACTACGAAGTACGTTGTCATCAAAACAGTGGGCTGCTGCTCGTGATCCTTTGAGTTTTGGAATTGGTAAAGATATATCTGGTCAAGTTGTTGTGGGTGAACTGGGAAAGATGCCGCATTTGTTGATTGCTGGACAAACGGGTTCTGGTAAGTCGGTGATGATTAATACTTTACTGTGTAGCTTGCTGTATCGTAATAGTCCGAGCGATATGAAGTTGATTTTGGTTGACCCGAAGCAAGTCGAAATGGCGCCATATGCTGATATTCCGCACCTTCTTACTCCGGTGATCAATGAACCAGAGAAGACTATTTCAGCTTTGAAGTGGGCGGTGAATGAGATGGAGCGACGCTACAAATTGTTGGCGGGCGAGAAAATCCGTAACATTAAGGAATACAACAAGAGGCTGCAGTCGCGCGCTAAGAAGATTGCAATTGCTGATGAAAATGGCAATGTTCAGGAGCATGAAGATGGATCGATGCCGTATATTGTGATTGTGGTGGACGAGATGTCTGATCTTATGATGATGGCCAAGAAAGATGTTGAGACGTTAATTGTTCGCTTGGCGCAGAAGTCTCGAGCGGTTGGTATTCACTTGGTGTTGGCAACGCAGCGTCCTAGCGTGAACGTGATTACTGGTTTGATTAAGGCAAACGTGCCGGCGCGAATTGCCTTTACGGTGGCTAGCCAGGTTGACAGTATTACGATCTTAGACCAATCTGGCGCTGAGAAATTATTAGGCCAGGGAGATATGCTATTTTACGTAACGAGTATGAGCAAACCAAAACGTATTCAGGGCGCCTGGGTGACAGATGATGAGGTGAATAAAATTGCCGATCATTTGCGTATGCAGATGGCTCCGCAATACAATGACGAAGTGGTGGCGCAGCCAGTTCAATTGGACGGCAAGGGCGGCGTCGTGATGGACTTGTCGGAAGGTGGTGACGATAAGTTTAAGGATGCAGTTCGTGTAGTGGTCGAGCGCCGTAAGGCCTCAACAAGTATGCTACAAACGCGCCTGGGGATTGGTTATCAGCGAGCAGCGCGAATTATTGAAGAGATGGAAGAGCGGGGAATTATTGGTCCGCAGAACGGCTCTAAGCCGCGCGATGTTTTGATTTCTAGTCCAGAAGAGCTTGAGGAACTGCTGGCGGAATAGCAATTGCTACGATTTATCAGTGGTAAGATTGGCAATATTGGCTGTTTAGTGATATAATAGCAATTGAATATTAACCTAAGCTTGTGTGAGACAGCATAAGCATCCGTAAATGGATTCCAGAGGAGGAAACATGAACGAATACGAACTAACTGTTCTTATTCACCCGGATTTAGAGGCTAATCTAGATTCAGCGTTGGATAAGGTACGTGGTTTGATCACTGCTAACGGTGGTGAAATTACCAAAGAAGATAACTGGGGCAAGAAAAAATTGGCCTACACAATCAAGCGTGAAGATTTTGCAGTTTACGTTTGTTTTGAGGTTAAATTGCCAGCACCAGCTTTATTGAAGATTTCAAACACACTTAATATTACCGATGAAGTTTTGCGTTATCTGTTGGTAAAAACTGATGAAAAAACTCGTCAAGCATTAAGCGAGCAAAAAGCACGCAACGAAGAATCTGATTCAAGCGAATCAAGTAAATAGGCCTAACTGCCGTAAGGTAAAAGAGGGGATAGAATATGGCACGAAGTATCAATCAAGTGATTTTGTTGGGTAGATTGACACGTGATCCAGAACAGCGAACAACTGCTTCTGGCAAGAACGTAGTTAGTTTTAGTATCGCTGTTGATCGACAATCTCAAGACGATCAGGCTGACTTTTTCAATATCACAGCCTGGGATAAACTTGGTGATTTGGTAATGCAATATCTAAGCAAAGGTCGTCGGGTTTTAATCCAAGGACGACTGCGACAGGATAGCTGGGAAGATAAGGATACTGGTAAAAGGCAGAGTCGAATTGAAGTTACTGCTTCGGACGTAACGTTCTTAGACGGTCCAAGCGGCGACAATTCAGGTTCTACAGTACCAAAGACTACTAAAAAAGAGGAAGTCGTAACGGAAATTGACGATAAGCCAATTGACCTAAGCGAGATTCCATTCTAATAAGGAGATTAAAATGGCACAATTGAAGAAAAATCCACCGATTATTTTTGACTATAAAGACGTAAAAACTTTGCAACGTTACATCAATGTTTACGGTCAAATCGAGCCAATCAGCAAGACTGGTTTGAGCGAAAAGCAACAGCGAAGCTTGGCGGTAGCAATTAAGCGTGCTCGCCACTTGGCTTTGTTGCCATTTGTTACTAGCAACTAGGAACGTTTAATGCGCAATATCTCGTTGCTATTACATATTTGGCAGCGAGATATTTTATTGGAAAGGAGAAAATATGTATCAGCCAACTGATTTGAAAAAAGGCGTAGTTTGTCAAATTGACGGCAAGCCATATCGCGTCGTAGAATATGGCCAAAAAGTTATGGGCCGTGGCGGTTCAATTGTTAACGTGAAATTGAAAAACCTAATTGACGGAAGTGTTATTCCAAAGACTTTCAAGGGTCAAGAGCGAATCGAAGCTGCGGAAGTAAATAATAAAACTGCGCAATATTTGTATAACGACGGCGACAAGTTCTATTTCATGGACCCGACTAGTTTTGAGCAATTTGAGCTGGCTGCGGAAATTGTGGATGATGCTAGTAAATACCTGAAAGAAGGCGATGAATTAAGCCTTCAATTCTTCGACGGTCGAGTGATCAACGTTGAACTACCAAAGAATAAATATCTGGAAGTTACCTACACGGAAGATGTGGTTAAGGGCGATACGACTTCATCTGTGCTAAAAGACGCTACTTTGGAGACGGGGTTAGTTGTTAAAGTTCCAGCATTTATCAAGCAGGGTGATATTATTAGCGTTGACACATCCACCGGTGAATATCGCGAGCGAAAGAAATAGTCCTATTTAATGAAACAGCGATTAGATAAAGCTCTGGTCGAGCGTGGTTTGGCAACAACAAGGTCTCAGGCGGATAATTTTATTCGCCTGGGCTATGTTTTTTTGAATAAGAAAATTGTCCAAAAATCAGGGACTATGGTGTCTGATTCGGACGAGATAAAGCTCGAGAAGAAGGAAACTTACGTTTCGCGAGCTGGCTTAAAACTGGCAAGCGTAGCGGAGTATTTTTATCTTAATTTTCAGGATAAAACTGTTCTGGACATTGGTTCGAGTACGGGCGGATTTACTGACTATTCGCTGCGTCATGGCGCTAAAAAGGTATTTGCTGTTGATGTCGGAACGGATCAGCTCCATCCAAGTTTGAGGCCGAATCCAAAAATTGCTCTATACGAAAAGACCGATATTCGTGATTTTTATGCTGATGAAGCAATTGATATTATTGTGGGCGATGTGTCGTTTATATCTCTGAGGGAAATTCTGCCGCACGTGGCAGAAAATTTGATGAATAGCAGTACTGTTTTAATTGCTATGGTGAAACCTCAATTCGAAGCGGGGCGACATCAGGTTAATAAGGGAATTATTAAAAACGATAAAGTTCGTCGGCAGATTTTGTCCGATTTTGAAGATTGGGCGAAAAAGTATTTTGTTATCTTAGATAAAAAAGATAGTGAAGTGGCTGGCAGTAAGGGCAATCTTGAGCGATTTTACAAATTGAAATTATCTAAACGTTAAACCTAAACTCAACAACGTCATTTGGCTGCATAACGTAGGTTTTTCCCTCAGTGCGAATTTTGCCGTTTTCACGAGCCTTAACTTCTGATCCTGCAGCTACTAAGTCGTTAAAGTCGACAATTTGTGCAGCAATAAATCCGCGTTCAAAATCCGAGTGAATAACGCCTGCGGCTTGCGGCGCAGTCCAGCCCTTGTGAATTGTCCAAGCGCGAACTTCTTTTTCGCCCGCAGTTAAGTAGCTTTGTAGTCCGAGCGTATCGTAGGCTGCATGAATAAGTTTGGCGAGTCCAGTTTCCTTGACGCCGTAGCTTTCTAATAACTCTTTGGCGTCATTTTCAGATAATCCCTTCAATTCTTCTTCCAATTTTGCGCAGACAAAAACGGTTTTTGCGGGACTTACGAGTTCGGTCAATTGACTCTGTAGATCAGAATTGTTCAATCCCTCCTCGTCGACATTAAATGCGTAAATAACGGGTTTGGCGGTAAGAAGGTGCAGGTCGGAAATTGCCTCAAAATCCACATCTGACAGGGCGGAAATTGGTACGCCTTTTTGTAAATTGTCGATTAAAGACTGCAGATATTCAACTTTTTGGCGAGCTTTTGGGTTTGCTTTAGCTTCTTTTTGAAGCTGGGGCAGGCGTTTTTCAAGAGTTTGCAAATCAGCCAGAATCAGCTCAGTATTGATAATATCAATATCCTTTTTTGGGTCAATCGGTGCTTCATCATGGCGCAAAATTTTTGAATTTTCGAACGCACGGACAACATGAACAATCGCGTCGCACTCTCTGATATTGTGAAGAAACTTATTGCCCAGACCTTCACCTTTAGACGCGCCAGCAACCAGTCCCGCAATATCAACGAAAGTGACGGTGGCTGGAATAATTTTTTGCGCGTGATAAAGATCGGCTAAAATTTGTAGGCGATTATCTGGCACGGGAACAATTCCTGTGTTCGGCTCAATTGTCGCAAACGGATAATTAGCTGCCAAAATATCATTATTTGTTAAAGCGTTAAAAAGTGTCGACTTGCCGACATTTGGTAAACCAACGATTCCAATAGATAAACTCATATATTTATTATATCATCTGCGTAATCTTTGATATAATTATAAGCATGAGAAGAAAATACTCATTGCCTAAGGTGGGCATGCTGGCAATAGTAGTGGCTTTGGCTATTTCGGTAACGGCTTTTTTTATCTATACATATGCGGCGCCAAGCTCGCCAAATTGGACTTTATGGGGTGAATCTTGGGTAACTAAGAATTTTAATTCGGCAGACGCTGAAAATTACGGCTCTGATTGGAAGAGTGGGCCGAATAGATTAAAGAACGTAAAGCCCGGCGATACTGTCGACTGGTGGCATGGTATTCGTGTTCAGAATGGTCCTACGGATGATGTTATAGTTGGTGTTCAACAAGATGTCTTTGACCTAAGAACGAATCAGCCAATAGATAGTGATAAGAGCTTAAACGGGCGGGGTGCTTGGCATAGTGAACGTTCTGCGAAATTTGAGAATAAATCTAAATGGAGCGATTATGCTTGGATTCGTAAATATAACCCAGCAGATTATCATACAACCTCTATGGAGGCATTGAATGGTAAATCTCGATTGGAAGATCTTCATGGCGAGCTTGGAAAAAATAAGTTTATGTATACGCGAGTCATCAAGAAAGAGGATATGGGAAAGCGTATTTGTCAGCGAGTTTATTGGAGCAAGGGGAGTGCTCGATCAACTGCCGGTTGGACATACTCGTCTTACGCCTGTGCTGAGGTGCCATATGATTATGATGTCGAACCTTCGGTGAATGTCAATTCAGATTACATTAACGCAGAAAGCGCCACTAGTGTTGATGGTATAAATGCTGGTTTAAGTAATAAAGGACCAGCTAAAACACAAGGCTCTTCGTATGCACTTGCTAGGTTTATTTCTCGAGACACAGAAGTTTCGAGTATGGATGGAGCATCAATTTCATTAGCAAGCGGAACGACTCATGATTGGTCGTGTGCGGTTGTGCGATTGATAAAAGAGCAACATAGGGAACTGAATATTGACGGTAGTACATGTAAGGAGATTATCGGCAACGGTGGAAATAACCAGCTTAATGTTGGATTAACGACAATTGCGACTAATGCTACCGACACGCTTGGAGGTGTGAAATTGAACTCAAATGACAGTTTATGTTATGTTGCGATGGTCAGTGGTTATAATGGTCTGGTTTCTTCGACAGATTTTAGATATGCGATTAAGTGTGTTAAAACTTCAAAGAGGCCAAAAGTTCAGGTTTGGGGTGGAGATATAAAAACAGATAAAGATGTAATTACCAGCACGACATCTAATACTATAATTGGACCAGATAGTCAAACTATTGTAGATAAACCTACGATGCAATCAATGGGGCTATGGGGTACAGGTTTAGATAGAAACGGTAATATTCTTAAAGGAGATAAGGTTGTTAATTCTAGTAATTATGGATATAAAGATGGTGATAAGCCGGATGAACATTGGTCAATAATTTGTTCGGAAGATTCATATGGAGGTAATGGCAATCAAAGGGCGTATAATAAATCTACCAATACAGCTGAAGATTTACCAAATTGCCGAGGCAATGCGAATAACCTAACTAATGAATATGAAGCGAGAACTGCCGTAACGACTTGGTGGCGTGATGGGAGCGGACTTCATCAACGTGAGGGTTTTCTTCCGTGTGATGCTATAGCAGATAAAGACTTGGTGGGAAAGTCTCCCATTATTCCAAGTAGCCCATATTGTCATCAGGGAGTTTGGGATGAGATTCCGAATGCAAAGTGGATTAGTATTAATAGTTATGGACGTCATACTTATTCCGACGACAAACCAGATCCGGCTGTAAAAAAATGTCTTTTTGTCACTGATTCGAAGATGTTGGATTGCGGAAATACTTATGTTTTTAGGTTAAAAAATGTTAAATTGAGTGAGCTAAAAAATGCTAAAAAATTGAGTCTTAATTTTGCTGGTGCTGCCGATAACTATGTTAGAGTAAAAATAAACGGCTATGAAATGGATACCGTAGGAAATGCGGGAGGCACGTCTAGTGGTGTACAACATCAAGGTTGGGCGCTTCCAGGGTTTACGTCTGGTTCTCGATTTACTGCCGAAATGAAACCGGGTACTGTTTTGTATGGAGATGGAAATGTGATTGATATTTACGTTAAGTCCAACCCGTCTCATATGGGTTTGGTGATTAGTGATATATCGTTATCGTATACGATGGATCGTACTTATCAGAATATGTATGGCTCTTGGGGTGAATATGGAATTATTGCCAATGGTAAGGCTGAATCAGCTTCAGGAGCTGGACTGTCGTCATCGTTTAATGGTCGCTCGGGTGTAAATCCACGCGATTACAACAAATTAACTTTCGCTAATACTCCAAAGTTTGGTAATTTCAGTAGTACCAGCTCAGTTCCAGATAATTTTACTTTACCGTCGGTTGGTGGCGTCAAGGGTAGTGTTTCTGGTAGTGTGGATGTCAATAACTTGGCCACAGGTGAATATAATGCTGGAAACGTAACCTTAACGGGGTCAAAATTAAGTGTAGGCAAGAGTATAGTCATAAAGTCCTCGGGCGTAGTTAGGATTTCGGGTGATTTGCTATACGCAGACACGAATGATGTACACCAATTGCCACAACTAATTATCTATGCGAAGAATATTATTATAGAGCCTTCGGTCGGGGAAGTGAATGCTTGGTTGATTACTCAAAAAGATGGCTATGTCAGTACTTGTGGTGTGGTAATTAGCGATGTAGCTTGGCTGAGTGGTGTTTCTGATGTTTCTTGTGGCAAGCAATTGAAAATCAACGGGCCAATTAAAACTGGGCGCTTGTTCTTGCGGCGAACGTATGGCGGAAAGCATGCTTCATCTGCAAAGAATGATCCGAACATGCATCCTGGAACTCCAGCGGAAATTATCAATTTGAGGGCTGACACTTATATTTGGGCTTACAATAATTATCGAAACACTGGCGCGATCAGCACGATGAATGTTCGCGAATTGCCGCCAAGATATTAAAAGTTTGCAAATTAAAACGCTAATGTATATAATTATTATTAGTTATGAAATTAGCAAAAGGGTTGGGCGAATTCTTCGGACTGGACATCGATACGAATGCGGTGCGGGTGGTTCAATTGTCTCGTACTGGCACGGGATGGAGTTTGTCTCATTATGGTTATACGCCAGTTGATTCTAAGATAACGAGCGGCGATTCTCCAGAGTCTAAGCGACGCTTGGGTGAGGCTATTATGACTGCTGTTGGTCAGGCTGGAATTAAGACGTCCAATGTGGCTGTTGGATTGCCGTCAAATAAGACGTTTTCTACCATTATTGACGTGCCGAAAGTTCCTGATCAAGAACTAAAGGCAATGATGAAATATCAAATTGACCAATATATTCCAATGTCTTTGGACGAGGCAGAAGTTGACTGGGCTTTATTGGGTGATAGTTTGCATGCTCAGAGTCAGTATGAGATTTTGCTGACAAGTACAGCGAAGTCTTATGCAGAAGAGCGTTTGGAGCTGGTTGAAAATCTCGGCTTCAATGTGATTGCCGAAGAACCGAACGCTATTGCTATGGTTCGTTCTTTATCAGCTACCGATTCTCAGGATGCGCGTTTAATTATCAATATGGGCGAAAATTCAACGGATTTAGCGGTTGTCTATAACGGGGCGCCGCGACTTATACGTATGATTCCGACCGGACTTTCATCTTTGGTTCGATCGGCGGTTCAGAATCTCAGCGTCCAGGAAGATCAAGCGCGTCAATTTATTTTGAAATTTGGTTTGGCGCCGGATAAATTGGATGGTCAAGTACTAAGGGCGATTGATTCAACTCTCGATAATTTTTCTTCAGAGCTGGTGAAATCTATAAAGTTTTTCCAAACTCGATATCCAAGCGTAGCAGTTTCTGGAATTTTATTGTCAGGATTTGGTTCAGCTATTCCGCAACTTGATGGATATGTGATGAATAAAACTGGAGTCCAGTCGATTACCGCAGATCCGTGGCAGCGCGTTCAAGTTTCTCAGTCGGATCAACAGCAATTGGCGCCGATTGCTTCAGAATTCGCTATTGCCGTAGGGTTGGCACAAAGGAGTAATATATCATGATTGAGATAAATCTTCTCCCAAACGTTAAGCGTGAGCTATTAAAGACTCGGGCTATGCGCAATCGGGTTATTTCGATATCGTTCTTGGTGGGCGGTGCTTCGATTGCGACAGTAGTTGTTTTGGCGTTGATTTTGGGTAGTCAAATTGCAGCCGAGGCGGTCCAGAGTGGAGTTATCAAAGATAGGAACGATAAATTGATGGCGGTCGAAGATCTCAATAAGGTTGTAACGATTCAAAATCAATTGACAAAGATCAATGAGCAACATTCTGGAAAGAAGATTAATTCAAGGGTCTTTGATGTTGTAACGGCGGTTAATCCGGTTGCACCAAATAATGTTAGTTTTTCGGATATAAAAGTCAATCCTGAGTCAAAAACTATTACTCTGGAAGGCAGTGCGGTTAATGGCTATAGTGCGTTAGAGACCTTGAAGAAAACCATCTTGAATACGAAGGTTCAGACTACTGACGGCGATAAAAGCTCCGAGGTTAGTCTGACTAAGGAAATAAAAGATGGCGATACTAGTTTTGGAGAGAACTCAGAAGGTAAAAAAGTGTTGCAATTCTCGTTCTCGTTTGAATACGCAGAAGAATTATTAGCGCCTGCAAATAATGGCACAGTTTCCGTATTGACGCCGACTGGTAAGGTTGATGTGACAGACTCACGTCAGGGAATTCCAGATAGCTTGTTTAAGAGTAACTCGAAAAAACAGGAGAAGAAATAATGGCGACTGATAATAAAGAAGTTGCAATACGCAAGCGTCAACAGATTGATTCATCGAAAAAGACAATGTTTATTTTCGTGGCTTCTGCGGCATTTTTGGCTGGAATTGCGCTTGTTGTGAGTATATTTTTAGTGCAACAAATTGTATTTCATTCGAAGATTCTTTTGGAGAAGCAAAATACGATTTCTCGCTTGGATAAGAATTTGTCATCTGTTGACGAATTAAAGAAAAATATCCGAGTTTTAGACACGAACACTGCTCTTAATTCTATAAAATCAAGCAGCGAAAGTAATGCTCTTCAGACGGTACTGGATGCATTGCCAGATAATGCGAACGCTGATGCTCTTGGTGCCTCATTGAAGAATAAATTTATTGATACAACTACTGGTGTGACTATTCAAAATCTGACCGTTGCTCAATCTGGATCTGATAGTGAAAGCTCTGAGTCAACGTCTGAAAATGCCATATCATTTACTATGGAAGTGAGTGGTCCAGCTGAAAAATTGAAAGAATTGTTAACTAAGTTAGAGGCGTCTATTCGAGTCATTGATCTAAAAACCGTGGAAATTCAGCGAAATGAGGATAGATTAAGCTTGGTGGTTCGAGGTGTCGCTTATTACGAGCCAGCACAAACAATACAATTAGAGAATAAGGTGGTTAAGCCATGAAGAAAACAGACATAGCAATGGTAATATTGATCGCGGGTGTGGGTGTGGCAATTGGCTATATTGTCGCCTCTAATATCTCGTTCTTAAAAGTCCCAGAATCTGGCACAAAAGTACAGACTATTCGAGAAATATCACCTGATGTCGAAAAACCAAACCCAGCGATTTTTAATAATAATGCGATAAATCCAACTGTTGAAATATTCGTAGGCCAAGATGCAGCCAAATAGAGAAGGGGTGTAAATGGCTTTATTGACGGACGACATCCAAGATAAGTTGATCGAGCTGCTCGTAAACGAGGGGCTTATTGAGAAGTCTGTCATTGATGACGCCTTAAAACGTGCCTCTGAGAGCGGCAAGCCTCTGTTTAGTTTGCTTAGTGAAGAGGGGCTACTTGACAATGAACTATTAGTTCATGGTGTGGCTCAAGTTTCGGGCGTGCCGTATGTAAATCTGTCGAATAGTGTTATTAGTCAGGATATTTTATCTCTATTACCGTCCGACGTTGCTGAGAGATTTATGGCTGTGCCGCTGGCCGAAGTTCAGAACCGACTAGCGGTGGCGATGATCGACGCAAATAATGTTCAAGCGGTGGATTATTTGTCAAATCGCATCCAGCGCCCGATAAAAGTATTCATGGCCTCAGAGGAGAGTGTCCGTCATGTCTTGGATCAATATAAGACTGACTTGTCATCTGTTAATGTGGCTGCACAGGCTTCACAGGAAGAGTCTTTGTCGGAAGCTGGCAATATTAAAACGATTGTTCAGGATTCACCAATATCACGAGCGTTGTCGACAATTTTGGAATACGCGGTAAAGAGCCATGCATCTGACGTGCATATTGAGCCATTAGAGAAGGCTTTGAAGATTCGTTGTCGCGTTGACGGTGTTTTGCGTGAGATTATGCAGCTTCCAAAGAGTATTGAGCCGGCATTGGTTAGCCGCATTAAGATTCTTTCCAATCTGAAAATTGATGAACATCGAATTCCTCAGGATGGTCAATTCGCGGTTAACGTTGCAGGCAAAGAAGTTGACCTTCGTATCGCTATTTCTCCAGTTGTCTGGGGCGAGCAAGTGGTTATTCGTCTGCTTGATAAGAGTGGAAGTTCTTTCAATTTGGAAGATATGGGCTACGCTGGGCGTGCATTAAGGACGATTCGTAAGGGAATTAAGCGGCCAAATGGAATGATCTTAACGTCGGGTCCAACTGGTTCTGGTAAGTCAACGAGTTTGTACGCGTTGATCAAGGAGATTAAGGATGACACCGTGAATATTGTGACGCTTGAGGATCCGGTTGAGTATAAGATGGATGGTGTCAATCAGATTCAGGTGAATGCGGAAGTTGGTTTGACATTTGCTTCTGGACTGCGCTCAATTTTGCGTCAAGACCCAGACATTGTGATGGTTGGTGAGATTCGCGATAACGAAACAGCAAATTTGGCTATTCAGGCAGCCTTAACGGGACACTTGGTTTTCTCGACACTTCACACAAATTCCGCCGCTGGTGTGCTGCCGCGTTTGTTAGACATGGGA
>CAUTMO010000013.1:0-17045 GCA_963539815.1 uncultured Candidatus Saccharibacteria bacterium
GAACCCGGATTGCCAGGATGAAAACCTGGTGTCCTAACCGTTAGACGATAAGGCCACGACTTCAGATATCATAACAAATTATTGTCGAATTGTCTATAGCAAATCAGCCACTTCTCCGCCGTTATCTATTAATGTATAATATTTCCATGACAAAGCAGAAGAAAAAGCGCAATAAAAAATATTCTGGGATGGACGCGACATCTCAGCGACCAAAAGTAACAAGGATTACAGCAACGAATCGCTCCAAATTATCTCAATGGTTTTTCGATCGAAAAAAGCTCATTCGCACCATTGGTATGGCGGGACTTGTTGTAGTTGCCTTAATTATCGTTATTTCTGGAATATTAAGTTTATTCCGTTAACGAACCGGCAGCTTAAATCCAAAAGTACTACCTTTTCCCTCTTCTGATTCAAAGATCATTTCGCCGTCGTGCGACAAAATAACTTTCCTCGCCAAAAACAGGCCAACACCAGTGCCGTCTGGTCGCTTTTTTCTGGCATTTGTGCCGCGGAAGAATTTGCCAAACAGATTTGCTTGCTCTGATTTCGGTACGCCAATTCCCGAATCTTTCACCGTAAATTCAATCGCGCCATTACTATTTTTTAGAGAAATTATTACCTTTTTGTGCGGATTTGAATAGTAAATGGCATTGTCGATCATATTCAGCATAACTTGACGAATCTTCTCAGAGTCAGCCGTAATAAATGGAACTTTTTTATCAATCTTTAGGTCCATTTCAACAGACCTCTGATCTGCCACAACCTTAAGCAAAGCAACTTCATCCCGAAGAATTTGAGCAATGTCTATCTTCTGCTTATCGATATTAAATTTGCCAGTCTGAAGCCTAGAAACATTAAGAAAATCATTAATCAGTCTCACCATACGCTCACTCGAAGAAAATGCCTCCCTAAGAACCGCACGCTGTGTCGGTGTAATCTTCCCCAAATCACCCTCCAGCATCATATCTAGATAACCTTTAATACTAGTCAACGGTGTCCTTAACTGATGTGAAGCCATAGAAATAAACTCATTCTTCGCCTCGTCCAGTCGCTGAAGCTGCCGATTGCTAAACCTTAACTCCTTCGTCGCCTCGTCAATTTTACGCTGCAAACTCTTATTCAGCTCATTAATTTCTTCCAATGACAAAGAGTTTCGAATCGATACTGCCAGCTCCCCAGCAATCGATTCCAGCATTTCAATATCGCGAGAACTATAGCCCAAACTTTTATGCTCACCCAGAAATAGAATTCCCGTTTCTTGATTTTGATGCAGCAGCGGCATAACAATTTTCGTGCGATGAATATCCAAAAGTTTCTTCAGCTCTGGATCTTTTACTTGATTTGCCAAAATAACTTCCGGAAAACTACAATTCTTATAATAGTAATCCATAATCCTGTGAACATCTTCCTCAACAACAGATATTCGTCGCCGACCCGCTCGACCATATATTCCTTTTTCCGGAATACAAAACGCCACTTTTTCCGCCTTAAGAGAAGTCGCTATATAATTACCAACACGTCGAGTTAGCAATTGCAGATCCGCCGTATAGGTTAATATTTTACTAATCTCACGCGTAAACGTATCAGCGTCATATTCTCCGTAGTAAAAAACCCTATCAGTAAATTTATCAAAGATTTTCTTCACCGGCTGGTACATAACCGCCAAAATCATAGCCAAAATCATATTCATAAGATTTACGTGACTATCAACCGTCAGGCTGCGTTGGAAAACCAGAATTGAAATAACATATGCAGAAATCACGTAAACGACAGCTAGTGCGATTAATAGCAACATATACGAAACACTTCGAGCCACCGCCATTTTTACGTCCATCAATCGGTATCTGACGATGCTATACATAATTGCAAATAAGAAAATAATCGTAGCAATTGGACCAATCCATATGTATCGATAATCACCAAGCGCCGGAAGAAACAGATCCACTACAAAGCCAGGAATGCTACATATCAACAGACCAATCATGTAAATCGCGACCTGCTTGCGTCGAACAGGATCTGATTTGCGCCACGCTATATGCCCAAAACACATAGAAATTAAGAAGAATACCGAGAAAAAAGTTGCAAAAATAACATAGTTGACCGCATGAATCGGAATTCGAGAAAAATCTACTGGAGTGACGATTTCTGATGTATTAATAATAAATTCAGGCACCAAAATAATGTATAGCGAAAAAATCGTTATCAATATACTAGACGCGCAAATAAAACTCTTTGTCGATTTTGTCGATGGGAGAAATGATTTTGTAGTAAAAATAGCCAACGCAGGACAAAAAACAGCCGAAGCTACATAAAACCACCTGGACGCAGTGTCCAACACTACTCCATTGTCCGCCAGAGAAAACACTTCAAGTCCAGCCGACCACACAGCCAAACATAAACAAACTAGAAAAAACCAATGCTTCGCATCATGACGACGCTTCGACTTTTTAAGTACGAGCACGCCCAAAATTAGCGCCATCAACGCAACCAATCCTAGTACTAACGCTCGTACCATCATACTAATGCTTATTATAGCATTTTATTCTACATTTCAATCGCAAAAACTGTGTAAACACCGCTCGCAGTAACTGTAGCTTCAATAGATTCTTTTGGTATGCCAGATTTTTGGAGCAGCTTAAAACCTTCTTTAATTGAACGCATCCTAACTTTTGGAACCCACCCCATTAGTCCATGCAAAAATTCTTTTTGTGGGCGATTTACATTCATGTTGCCAGTGATCATTAGTCCACCGGTTCGTAAAAACTTCAATGATTCTCGCGTCAATTGCTTATAAACGCCATCCGGCAAATATTCTCGCAAGCCAGAATCTTCCGCAATATCCAGTTTACGATTACCCAAAACTCCCTCCAAACTCAAAGGCTTGCCGAGCTTACTGAATAATCGTTCACAATGAACTTCAAGCTTATCTTCCAAATTCCATTTCTTCGCCAAGCTTTGTGCTGCCGCTAGAGACAGCGGATCTTGGTCTAGCAAGATAACCGTTGGCGTCTCACCCGTTTCATCCTTAAGTTTTTTCAGCATCTTCAAAGTCGCCAGTCCCGTTCCGCAGCCAAAACTCATCACCAACATATCGTCAATTGAACGATTCTCGTTTTCTGCCACTTTCTTCAAATGATCAATCGATAGGCCATTCACCGTTTCCACTCGCTCACGAATACCAAGCGAATCCGCGCAATGCCGAATGACGTTAGAAAACTTCTCCGTCACCGGTGCCTGGATAAACTCTCGGACTTCACTAATTCTCTTCTCTGCCTCTTCAATAGCCGTAGCTTTATCTACGCCGTTATTGATCTTTTCTTGAATCATAATTTCTGTCAGCGGTAAGCCGTTGATCTTCTCATCAAATACCGACTCATCCAGCGGACCACTCATAGTTGGATATTTACCTTCTGACAATATTTCGCCATTTTTACCAAAAACACTCAAATCCTCAGCTTCAGAAATTGTCAAAAACGTCAGTGCGGAACCTCGCTGATTATGCCACGGCCGCGAATCAGTTTGATCCTTGCCATACAATAACTTGTCACGAAAAATCTCCAGATATGAATCTATATCATTACCCCATTTATTTTCTCTCACAAAAGGAATCTTTTCTAGAACATTCGCAATTGCCGCGGTGGCTAAATTTTTATGAATAATATCTTTACGAACATCCTTTAATTCCGCCCCGCCCTGCTCCAGATAATTGTATATGTCCTGAATTTTATCCGGATTATTATATGCAAAATCAGTCTTTTCTCCAATTTTAACCCTACACTCCTCACTTCTAAGATCCGCAATTTCCTTATTTAATTTTTCATTAGCTTCATGATCAATTCCATTAAGAAAATCACCTGTTTCTGTAATATACTGTTCGCCTCTAAATTTTTCCATGCCAAAAATTATAACATAGTTTATATGATATACTTAGAGCATGATAAAAATCGCTATCATTGAAGACGACCCTACCATCAGCCAGATGTATCGAATGAAGTTCGAATCGGACGGGTTTGACGTTCGCTTGGCCGCCAACGGACAAATTGGTATAGAAGTAGTCGAGAAGTTTCAGCCAGATATTATTTTGCTAGATTTACAAATGCCAGAAATGGACGGCGCGGAAGCCTTAAAGCGAATTAGATCTAAAGATTGGGGAAAAACTATTCCCGTTATCGTCCTCACTAATCTCGGCGAAGAAGAAGCTCCGCACGATTTGAAGAAATTAGGAATTCATAGCTACATCGTAAAAGCAAACTTAACGCCACGCCAAGTTGTCGAGCAGGTCAAAACTGCCATAAAAGCTGCTTAATTTTTTGATTGATTCGCAATTTTTAGACAAGCCGTAATTACATTATCAAACAGCGCAGAAACCGTTAATGGACCGACTCCGCCTTTTTTTGGTGTAATAATTACATCATTACGCTGACGTGCCTCTTCGGATACGTCGCCAACAATTTTTCCATTTTCCGAAGCGGTTCCCGCGTCAACAACGACCGTCTTAGTCTTAATTATCTGGCCTTTAATCAGCCCCGGAACTCCAGTCGCCGACACGATAATATCGTAATTTATCAATTGAGATAAATCGTCACCTTTTTCAAAAACCGTCACATCGACGTTAGATTTCAGCCACATCTTCTCAAGAGGTGCGCCGACCAAACGACCTCGCCCAACAATTGCGACTTTCTTACCCTTCAAGTCAACGCCATATCCAGCTAGTAGCCAGTTGATAGCCGTTGGTGTAGCTGCCTGAAAAATCGCCTTTTTGCGCAGACCGTCAACATCTTTATCTTCTCGAATACTCTCGAGTAATTCCTCGGTCTGCTCAGGATTGCTAATCGGCAATTGCAGAATTATTCCTTGAACGTCGTCTCGATTGTTCAATTCTTGAATCACCTCCAAAGCACCGCCCGCAGGGACTCGATGAATCTCCACGTCAATCAAAATATCAGCGCCATATCTCTGTTTCAAACGCATATACGTTTCAATAACTGGATTTTCGACATCAGTAACAATCGCCAAACGAGGATTAATATGCCAAGCCTGCCTTAAAGCTCGCACCTGTTTCGCCTGGCGCTCCTTGATAAATCCAGCTAATTCTGAGCCATTTAGTTCTCTCATTGTCATTAAGTATAGCAATTTTACCATCTTGAGTACAGATATAGTGTGTGCTATAATTTGAGAAGCTTGGATCATGGCGGATGTAGCTCAGTTTGGTTAGAGCGCTGGATTGTGGCTCCGGAGGCCGTGGGTTCGAACCCCATCATTCGCCCCAAGTTTTACGACAATTTGTTCACACCAATAAATTATTTTCAATAAAACGGTAGACATTTTTATTAATTGTTGTATAATGAAATCGTGGGCCAGTAGCTCAGCTGGTTAGAGCACCTGCCTCTTAAGCAGGGTGTCGAGGGTTCGAGCCCCTCCTGGCCCTCCAAGAAAATAACCTCACATTGAAGTGGGGTTATTTTTTTATTTATCCAAACGGATTATACCCGCGAGAAGGTGGTTCACGAAAAGTAGTTCGATTAGCGTTAAACGATTGGCGAGAATTGTCCACACCCGACAAAGCATTATTATTCTGCAAACTATTAACTCGTCGATTCCCGCCAGACAAACCAGCATCAACATGATCATTAGCACTCCTCAATCGAGGCATCGCACCAATCTCTGTACCAATTTGCCTTACTCCACCAACCACTGCCGAGGATTGGTATTTTTTAATATATTGACGTTCCGAATTTACTTTACGATTAGCTTTCAGAGATCTACCAGTCATTCCATATGCTTTAAAACCATCAATTGATCTTCTTAAGGAGCCAGATAATCTAATCATCATTTCCCGCGTCATTTGCGGTTTTTTATTCGCATCCATATATCCCCCCATTAGTTATATGAAATGGCGCCCCGAGTAGGATTCGAACCTACGACCTTGAGCTTAGAAGTCTCCTGCTCTATCCAACTGAGCTATCAGGGCGTATTCACATTATAACATCTTTCTGCTACAATAGTAAAAGCTTGCGGGTGTAGTACAGCGGTTAGTATGCAAGTTTTCCAAACTTGAGATGGGAGTTCGATTCTCCCCACCCGCACCAAGTTAGACAATTTCAATCCATAAAGGGCATCAATGGATCCATATATTTATACAGAAAAGCCAAAATACCAACCGCATGACATTGAAGATGCGTCCGAATTTTATGATGTAATTGAACGAAGCAGCTTAACGCACCAACTGTCCGAAAACCGACCATATGTCTATTGGACAATGGAGATTTATGATAAGTCCAACGGCATTAAAGGCGGCGGCGGACTTGGGGTTTTGGCAGCAGACACGCGACGTGTAGCTGAAAAATTGGAAGTCCCGTTTGTAGTAGTAACGCCATTTTATCGTAGCGAATCACACCAGAAAATCACCGACCTCGCACAAGAAGAGTTTTCGGAATCTGTTTCACCTCAAGATTACGGATTTGAATATATTGATGAAGTTTTTGTAAGTTCGAATGGTTTTCCAGATGCAAGCTTAAGTATTTTCAAGAAGACGCTCGGTTCAACGCAATTTGTTACAATTTCAGAACCGAACTTTGGACAATTGTACGAAGGCGACGGATCTGGCGATCATAGATTATACCAAGAAGTAGCACTGGGATTTGGTGGCTATAAAGCATTAAAACTCCTCGGTATTAAGCCGGCTGTTATTCAACTTAATGAGACCGCGACGATTTTTGCCGCATTGGCACGACTAGACGAGCTGTGCGCTAACGGAATGAATTTATACGAAGCCATCGTTTACGTTCGTAAACACACGCTCTACACGAATCACACACTTCTTCAAGCGGCCGAACCGGAATTTCATAGTTCGCAATTTGAAAAATTAGTTCTGCCAAATATAAAAAGCAATGCCGTGCGCTGCTGGCTAATGGAGCAATTCCGCAATGACAGACTGAGGCCGAATCTTTTGGCAATTGAGCTTACCGAAGCGAAGAATGGCGTGAGTAAGTTACATGCCCGTGTAGCAAATTTCCGCGACCGCAACAACGACAAAGTCAAATTTCAAGCCATTACTAATGGAATAGATCTTGAAACGTGGGTGCTACCTGAAACGCTGCAAACATATCGTGATCACGGAATTATCGATAAATTTGGATTACCCACAAATAATTTTTCTGAAAAATTAGACTCGCTGAGTAGCGCGGATTTGAGGTATTTGAAAAAACTCGGTCGAAAGGAATTGAATCGAGTCCTATTGAGTCGCAAAGATCAGTACGGAAAATCCATACAAATCCCAGAAAACGCAATATTATTCGACTTCAAGCGAAGATTCGCCAATTACAAAAGACCTTATATGCCATTCGAAAACCCAGATTCATTGCGTCAAATTCTCATCAGCCACAACGCGCATTATATTCTGACAGGAAAAGTTCATCAAGGCGACGTGACGATGTATCAGAAATTGCTCGAAGTATTAAAATTGATTGACAACGATCCAGTCCTCAAGGAGCGTGTTCATTATATACAAGATTACGATGAAGAGCTGGGGCGAGCGTTAGCAATCGGATCGGATGCCTCGATAAATATTCCTATTGTCGGACTAGAAGCGTGCGGCACGTCGTGGGAAAAAGACGTCGCCAATTTGAAAATCCTCATCTCCACCAGCGACGGCGGTGTTGCCGACGTTCAGCCAATTGCCTGCCTCGAGGTTACCGGTAGAAACTACGAAGCCGAAGTTTCATCCCTGTACGTTAATATGCACAAAGCTGCCGCTATTTTGAAAAATGACCAATTGCTAGAAAAGCATATCCGCCACCAATTAAGCAACTATTTGCCAATTATTTCTGGCGCCCGAATGATGAAAGATTATCTCAAATTTATTTTTCCAAAACCGCAAATCCAGCCTAAAAAAGAGCCGCAGATCAAGCGAATTCCTATTCAATAATCACTTCAATATCAGCACCTAGCGAATTTAAGCGCGCCGCCAATTCCTCATATCCGCGATTAATCGAATATACGTCGCGAAGAATCGATACGCCTGGAGCAGCAAGCATTGCCAAAAGTATCACAACGGACGGACGAAGCGCCGGTGGAGCAACAACGTCGGCCGGCTTCCATCTTGTTGGACCAGTGATATAAACACGGTGTGGATCAACCAGCTCGATTTGCGCATTCAGCTTGCTTAGCTCTGTAAAGTAAATTGCTCGGTTTTCGTAACTCCAATCGTGAACCAACGTGCGACCCTCCGCCACCGTCGCGATAAGCCCCAAGAACGGCAAATTGTCCATATTAATTCCAGGAAACGGCAAGGCGTGAAGTTTATCCTTGGCAGCCTGGAGTTTGGAGCGCTGCAATTTAATATCAACCAAACGAGTTTGCCCATTATTAGCAAAATATTCCTTGCTGAGTTCAAATTTAAGGCCCATTTCCGCCAATGTCGCCAATTCAATTTCCAAGAATTCAATCGGCGCACGACGAACGGTAATTTCCGAATCCGTCACCACAGCCGCCGCAATAAAACTCATCGCTTCAATCGGATCTTCGCTCGGATAATAGTCCAGATTTTTACTAATTCGTTTACGACCCGTGATTTTCAAGGTTGTCGTACCAATTCCCTCAATTTTCACGCCCAACTTTTTCAAGAAGAAGCAAACGTCTTGAACCATGTAATTTGGGCTAGCATTGCGAATAATGGTGGTATTTGGCGACAACGCCGCAGCCATGATGATATTTTCCGTCACCGTATCGCCACGCTCCGTCAATAAAATCGTTCGATCGCCAGAATTGACATCAGTTTTTGCGTGATAATAATCAGTTTCCGCCGTAACGTTCATTCCAAAATGCCTCAAACCACTAAGATGCGGCTCGACCGTGCGCTTCCCTAAATTACAGCCGCCGGCAAACGGTAATTTGAAATCGTCATATTGGTGAAGTAGCGGACCAAGGAACATAATCACCGTCCTAGTCCTCTTCGCCGCAGCAATATCCATATCTTCAAGCCTCAAGCACGCTGGCGGCACGATCTCAAGATCACTACCATCCAACCAGCGAGTTTTAACACCAATCGAATTCAAAACCTCGATAATTCGGTTGACTTCCTCAATTCGCGCCACTTTCCTAAGAGTCGTCTTCCCCTTATTCAATAAACTTGCACAGAGAAGACCTACTGCAGCGTTTTTACTAGTCTTAACTTGTATCTCACCAGACAATTTTTTGCCGCCAGTTACCTTAAAATTCATTTTTCCGGAATGATTTACAGTCACAATATTGTTATTAAGCACTTCACTAATTCGAGCAATCATCTCAATGCTAATATTCTGACCCCCGTTTTCAATGCGATTAATAGCACTTTGCGACGTACCAATCGCCTCAGCTAATTGCGTCTGAGTCAAACCTTGTTTTTGACGATTTTCAGCGATTAAATTGCCAATTTTTTGAAGATACCTGTCTTTTATCATGCGTAAATTATATCACTGATGATATATATAAGCAATGATATAATAAGTATTAATGGAGGTTTAGTCATGAAAGACAAGAAAATTGAAGAACTTATAAAAGCAGAAAAAAAGCGTCAAACGGACGGTCTGGAACTGATTCCTAGCGAGAATTACGTTTCATCAGATGTGCTTCAGGCGCTCGGTAGCGTTTTCACTAATAAATATTCAGAAGGCTACCCTGGTCGACGTTATTACGGCGGACAAGAAAACACTGATCAAGTCGAGCAGCTGGCAATTGACCGCGCTAAAAAACTTTTCAAAGCAGATCATGCCAATGTCCAGCCACATTCTGGCGCGCAAGCCAATGAGGCAGTTTATTACGCTTGGTGCGAGCCTGGCGATACTATTCTGGCTATGGATTTGGCTCACGGCGGACATCTTACTCACGGCGCCCCAGTTACCCGCAGCGCCAGAGAATACAACTTCATTCGCTATGGTATAAAAAATATCGACACTGGCGAAATTGACTATGAAGAAATTCGTCAATTGGCACTTAAACACAAACCAAAGATCATTTTGGCGGGATTTTCGGCATATCCACGAGAGTTAGATTATGAAAAATTTGCCGAAATTGGCAATGAGGTCGGCGCCATGTTAATGGCGGATATGAGCCACATTGCGGGGCTAATCGTTAGTGGCGTTGCCAAAAACCCGTTCGACTATGGCTTTCATGTAATTACCACAACAACTCATAAAACTCTACGTGGACCACGAGGCGGGTTGATTCTTAGTCGAGGAATAGTTGGTAATCCATTGAAAAAACCAGAGAAAACTCTCGAGAATTTACCTACGTTGATTGATCGAGCGGTATTCCCTGGCACGCAAGGTGGACCGCACATGCACACCATCGCTGCAAAAGCCGTAGCGTTCGGTGAAGCTTTACGGCCAGAATTCAAAGATTACGCCGAGCAAATTGTTAAAAATGCAAAAAGACTGGCGGAAGAATTGCAAAAGCGCGGCTTTAAGCTGGTAACTGGCGGCACCAGCAACCATTTAATTCTGGCAGATATTCACAGCAGCTTCGGCATTGACGGCAAGGAAGCGGAAATCGCCATGGATAAAATCGGTTTGACACTGAACGCCAATGCGATTCCAGACGACCCTCTGCCAAGGTTCAGGCCAAGCGGCATTCGCTTAGGTACGCCAGCTGTCACGACGCGAGGCGCCAAAGAAGACGATATGGAAAAAATCGCGGAATGGATGAGGCAGTCAATAGATAATCGCGATAATGACGATGAGTTAGCCGAACTCCGTAAAGAAGTCGTAGAATTCTGCCATACTCTACGCAATATTTAATGTAAACCCGCGCATAAAAAACTCCGACATAACGCCGGAGTTTTTATTTATATACGTAGCCGATTAACAGCCAGTACCGACTGTTCGCTCCTCTACAGTGTCCTTTGAGAAGTTGTAGTACTTAACGTGCGCACCCTTATTGCCTGAACATACTTTATACTCAATAGTGTTAGCTTCTTTAGGAGCAGTACCAGCAGTAAGAGTAGTACCGGTAGCAGGCTCATTAACTGTCTTTACATCCAGGTAGTATGGTTCGCCAGAATGAGCAGCATCTGTTAAGGCTGCCAAGTTAGCTGGGTACTTGCTCTCTGCTGTGTTGTATAGCTCAGCTTTCTTAGCAACGGCGTCAGCAGCAGATTTAGCAGCAGATGTCTTTGCCTGGTTTTGTAAACCGTTGTATGCAACCAAAGAAACAACTGTCAAAATTGCGATGATCACGATAACGATCAAAAGCTCAACTAGTGTAAAACCTTGATTTTTTATATTCTTTGTAGTCACGATAATGTGCCCCCTAAATATATTATTTTAATTTGTAATTCGATAATACTACAACGTTTTTAAAAGCGCAAGCATTTTTTAATATATATATCGATTTTGGACCGGACGAAGGAATAATGACTCTGTTGGACTAAATCTATGCTCATATGTACCGTCGCCGATTTGCCCATCGTCATTCTTTCCCCAACAATATGCGCGCTTATTTGTCATAATTGCGCAACCGCGGTTTGCTCCAGCAGCCAAAGTAACTACGTCTTCTGACGAAGGAAGACCATTTGTACCAACATACACCGGTCGAGGAGTTCTCGAATATGGCAGAGAGCTCGAGCTCTTATCCGCACTCTCACCCAACTGACCAAACTCATTTCCCCCCCAACAATACACTTTATGCTTACCGCCAGAAAGCTCCACTAAGGCACACGAATGACCAAGCCCTACAGCAATACGCTTCGGCACTCCTGGCAGACCTTTAACTTCTTTAGGAACTGTATATGTTTTATAGGTGAGGTCATCGTAAGCACTAGCTCCGGACTGTCCATCACCAGCACCGCCCCAACAGTACACTTTTCCTGAGGCAATTGCACATACGTGGGGAGCTCGGGAATAAGGGAATGTAAGATGTGTAGCTTCATACGAATATCCGTCTTGAGATATATCAGTAACGTTGGATATTCCAGTAACGCGAACAGGCCGACCGTAGTTATAACCAGGAGTAAACCTGGTACTTCCAGTCTGTCCGAATATAGCCTGTCCCCAACAATACGCAATTCCCGTATCCATAATGGCACACATAGTTTGCGACCGACTACCGCTGGTTGACAATTTAACTGCTTTATATCCAGGCTGTAATCTCCAATACGTATCACTTCCGGTAGTACTTCCGGTAGCAACAGGTACTGGATCTGGAGATAAAGTCGGATGACGAGGTGCGTTATGACCTAATTCTCCCTCATAATTATTCCCCCAGCAATAAATTTTACCGTCAGCAATTGCACAAGACACGTCCCCGGTACCGCCAATCGCTGTGATATTTTTACCGACAATATCCCCGCCGACCTCGACTGGAACATCAGAATACTTACCAGCTCCATACTGTCCATTGCCCAGCTGTCCCTCTTCATTACTTCCCCAACAATACACTCTTCTTACACCGCTAAGTTCAGTTAAAACACAGCTGTGGAATTGTGCTGTAAATATATCAATAATTTTCCCATATTTCATATCACCCACTTGCCGCACTCTCACTGGAACATTAGCCTTAGTATTCGTACCATCTCCCAATGTTCCCATTCCTTTCGGATCGCCCCAACACCAAACACTATTAGACATAAGAGCACAAGTACGGAATGATCCACTAACAACACGTGCAGCATTAAGATCCGCTGGCCAGGTAACAGCCTTCTTAACGATAGCAGTATAAGTTTTTACAACACTTCCGCCACTTATAAGTTCAACTCGGCCAATCGCTGAAATCTGAGCGGTGGCGGCCGACAGAGCTACACCAGACGACGCACCTTTAGTTGACGCCTCCAAATTGCCGACTTCAAATGTAGTTCGCAATTTACTATTTTCAAAAACATATTTATTTCCATAAAAAGCCGTAGCACCCTTACAATTAGTTCCCGGGCGCAACGGGCCAATCCCACCAGCAGCAGACCCCCATGATTGTTCAGTGTTGTTTGAATCTAGACAAGCATTAGCGTACGCCGTACCCGCCTCGCCCGCTTCTTGGGCTAACTTATAATAATATTCTTCTTGAGAATAAATATACGATTGAGTAACAATTCTCATAGAGCCCGCCAGGACAGCCATAATAAAAGTACTCATCAAGACAATTAGAACTAGAGAATAGCCATTTTTTTGTCGAATCATAGGTTATTTATCTTTCGTATCATTAATGTTTGCGAATCAGAAACTTGTCCACTCGGAGATTGAATTTTTAAGGTTACTTTTATACCATTTGCTGCATCTAAAATTCTTAATGACGTCGCAGGCGCACTATATTGATCAGCGACCAAAACATCTCCCTCGTAATAGTCCACCTTAAATTCCGAAACGCCCGTCGCTAAAATTGAATCTTGATGAACTTTCATAGCACGGCTCTTAAACTTGTTGGCATCCGTACTATTCATGCAAAAATAATTAGCAGGAGCTCCTGTATACGGGTTGCCGTAAGTGTCTATCAGATCATTATACACGGTACGACGATGCAACTGGCCGTCTTTTAAGAAATAAATTACTATCTTCTTATACTTTGGCTGCTGAGTTTTATTCGCCGCACAGTCAAACCTGGGAGTTCTTAAATAGACAATTTCTCGAGTATCGGAACCACGACCCATAGTAGTAGCATATTGTAACAATATCAAAGTATTCCTATTATACGTCCATACTTGACTAGCGCCAGAAAAGCTCTTATCTTTAGCAAACGTATCATATCCGTCGTAACCGCTCACCTTAAAACGCGAAGTTTGCCTCACGTCAGTTTCAATTGCATCCATAGAATTGTGAAGACTACGATTAATGTCAACTCTTGCTTTACTTATGGATGCGCTTTGGTTTGCCGAAATTAGCATCTGGCTAAACACGCCGACAATCATAGCAATAATCACCATGACCATCGCCAACTCGGCTATAGTAAACCCACTTTCTCTAAAACGCTGCGTATGTCGCATGTACAACCTTTCTTCCACTGCCGGCGCCAGAGCTTGGCAATCCATACTCTACAACAGACTCTACTTTAATTGGCATACCAAAACTTGCCGTGCCACTTAAACATCCATATGGAGCCGAAGCATACACTTCCTGCCTAACCATTCCCGGCAATCCATCAACTCTACCTGTACTGGTCATAACCGTATATCTGGAGCCTGGAGCTCTAGGAGGATCTACACACTTAAACCACACAGGAGGAGAGTCGTTTGCATACTTACGCATATTGCTGTACGCCAAATAACTAGCCTTCGTATGCTGCACTTCTAAGACAGATATATTGCTGACCTGGGTTTGCATCATTAAAATAACTATCGAAAAAATACCAATAACAACCAAAGTAACCGCTACTTCAACTATAGTAAAGCCATCACTATTTTTCATTAATCGCGCCATATACTATCCACCTTTTTTTCTATTCCCGTCAAACGCTCTCTATAAATAATGCTGTATTTAGTGCAAGTTGCCGCCACTATGTCAGCTATAGGACCAGAAGCTGGCTTCGTACAATCTCCATCATCTATGTTCGATACTTCATACAATAACTCGCCGTGATTTCCGCCAGCCCAGTCGCTCCTATTACATTTAACCATTTCTTTTTTCAACGAATCATCACCCACAATAGACGTAAAATTTTTAATCAAGTCTCTGCATGATGGATATTCATGACCGATACGACTGGCACTATTGTACTTATAATATCGTTCCAACTTCAGAGATAATGTGGCAACATTGGCGCGCTGACGCTCATCTCTAGTTCGATTTAAAAACCTATCACCACCAACCAAAGTAATTCCAGCCAAAATAGACACAACCACAATAACTACTGCCACTTCAATTATCGTATAGCCACCCGTCCCACGATTCATATCAATATTGTAGCGCAAATCTACAAAAAAGCATATGCTTATTATTAGGAAAGTTCTAGCGGCTCTTGCTCAATTTTTATACCGAACTTATCAAAGACAATTTGTACAATTTCCTCGCGAATCGCCGCCAAATCATCATATCCTGTTGCCGAATCGTTTACGAGCACCAACGCGTTCTTTTCGTAAACTCGCATGCCGTGACTGCGATAGCCCCTTAAGCCAGCCTTATCTATCAGCCAACCTGTCGGGATTTTATATCTTCCGTCAGACATTGCATAATTTGGAATATCACTATATTCTCTTTGCAATTCTTCCAATTTCCATTTTTCAACCAGCGCATTTTTGAAGAAAGAACCTGCACTTGGCAATTCCGCTGGGTCGGGCAATTTTTCCGAACGAATATTAAGAACTGCCACGCGAATCACTGACAAATTGACCTCACGAATATCATTCTCGTCAATATATCTCTGTAAAGAAGCATAATACGGCGGTTTCGGCTCTGCTTTATTTAGTCGCAAAGTAATATTCAGGATGCAATATCGCCCTTTTTCCTTGTCGCGAAAAATGCTATTTCGATAAGAAAAGTCACATTCATCAGAAGAAATAGTTACAATTGTGTCGGTTTTTGAATCGTAAGCCTCCAGGCTAATCAACGTATCGGCGATTTCTTGACCGTACGCCCCAACATTCTGGACCGGCGCAGCTCCAGCCGTTCCAGGAATTCCCGACATAGCTTCAATTCCCTGAAGTCCAAGCCCAATAGCCTTTTCAACAACCTCATCCCAGACCTCGCCCGCACCAATTTTTACATCAGTTGTTTCGTTATTGTCAGAGATAACCTCAAAACCTTTAATCTTGTTCAACAGTACGATTCCCTCAAAAACCTCGTCGTGCGTAATCACATTACTGCCACCACCCAACACAAAAATCGGCAAATTTTCCTTTCGGGCATTACGATATAGCGACACAACATCACCAGCAGAATCCGCCGTCGCCATATAGCGAGTCTCACCTCCCAATTTCATAGTTGTATATTGTTTCAGTGATATATTAGTCATAACATCCATACGTATAGTATATCATTTTACTCAGCCGTCATCTATGATATAATAACTTCATAGGCGCCCGTAGCTCAGCGGATTAGAGTACTTGGCTTCGAACCAAGGGGTCGCAGGTTCGAATCCTGCCGGGCGTACCAATTGTGCCCCGTTAGCTCAACTGGATAGAGCGTTGGTTTCCGGTACCAAAGGTTGCAGGTTCGATTCCTGTGCGGGGTACCAAAGACAGCAGCAATGACAGCTGTCTATTTTTTTAATTTGATCGATTGATTCGTTATTTGACTTTCCATATCGCCTATGCTTAACTTGAAGTATTGTATTCTGAGGAGAGGAATATGGAAAACCAACAAGCAAACCATAGAAAGATAAAAGTTGTTATCGGGATATTGGCCGCTATACTAGCAGCAGTTTTGCTGTATTGGCTGTTTAACAGTTTGATTAGCATGAACCAGCATAATCAGACAAATCAAGGACCTAGCCATGATACTACTTCTCAAACAGACGACGAAAATAGCAAGCCGCAGCAGCCAGATTCGGATTCAGAACCAAGCTCGAACCCGGACGGCAAGAACGAGACTAGCCAGACCAAAACCGATGAATCCACGAACAGTTCACCTAGTGATTCTACCAAGACGGCTGGAAATGGCGTCTCGTTTGTCAGAAATCACAATACTTATCATTACCGCCAAATAGCGTCGCCGGGCAGACCGTCAATTCACAATGCTGCTAACCATAAACCTGCGAATACCCCGTCTACTAAAACTGGCGGCAACAAACCAACTACACCGCCCAATCCATCCAAGCCGCCTAAGCCAACACCCGAACCTGTGCAGACAGCCGTAAAAATCGTCGGCGCCGCAGAAGTCGGTTCGACACTGATTGCACAGATAGACGATCCCGACGGCTTGAAAGACGGCGGTATACGATATTATCAGTGGTTTGCCGACGGCGCAGCTATTCCTGGCGCCGGCTATTTCTCGTACAAGTTGACACCATCAGAAGTGGGTAAAAAAATCACTGTCAAAACAACTCATGCTAACAACAAAAACGTAATGAAAGATTTAATTAGCTCAGCTACGATAGCTGTCGGCAACGCCGCATCAAATAATAACCATGGTAGCGTCACCATCGACGGA
>CAUTMO010000014.1:0-13837 GCA_963539815.1 uncultured Candidatus Saccharibacteria bacterium
ACAAAAGCAAAACACCACCTATCTTGGTGGTGTTGATGTGTCACGAGGCATCATATCTGGTGCGAGCGAGAAGACTTGAACTTCCACGAGCGCAATGCTCACTAGCCCCTCAAGCTAGCGCGTCTACCAATTCCGCCACGCCCGCATAACCACTTACCATTATACCTGATTACGGGGTTTTGTAAACGGACTTTTTCTCTGTCGCCCAATATTGAACATCAACATAGCGATCGACGGGATTGACAACTTCGGTGCTTGCATCGAGAGCTTTAACGTTCCGAATATGAATATAGTCAAACTTCGGCTGATACAAGGCAATCGCCGGAGCGTCTGCTTGCCAAACAGCAGTGAACTTCGCGTAACGATCAGCGCGTTGCTTCGCTGAGATTTTAGATCGACCACTCTCCAAAGCATCGTCCGCTATTGCATTGTTGTAATTGGAGAAATTCAAACCATTGTTGGTTGCCTGCGAAGAATGCCAATAGGCGTAAACATCAGGGTCGCCGCCCAAGGAGAGTTCATAAACCAGCACGTCAAAATTGCGCGGCTGCAAAACTGTCTGAAGAATATTTTGAGTAGCGTCGTTCGGATCGACAACTTTAATATCCGATTCTATATTCAGCTCGTCATACCAAACTTGAGCCAAATACCTGGCGACCTTTTCGTAATTGCTATTCTTCAAAACGACCACGTTGAGCTTTAATTTATCATTTCCCTTCTGGCGAGCATTATTTACGCTCTTCCAGCCCTCAGCGTCAAGTAGAGATTTCGCTTTCTTGACGTCATAACTAGACGAGTTCGAGCTCTTTCCCAGGAATTTATTAAGCGTTGGGCCAGATAATTCTTCCGTAGACAATGACAAGGATTGACGCAGCTTGGATGTATCGACACTGAGCGACAAAGCTTGACGAACAGCTTTTGATCGCAAGAACTGACTGTTGTTATTAAACAGCGCGTAAACTCCATTATTCAAAGAATGCGCTTCTGCGGTATACATAGATTTCACCTCGGCGGATTGATCGTTATAAATCAATTCTGGAGTTCCTGTAATTTCTCGCGTACGCAAGCTCTTCGCAATGTCATCCTGCGTCGGATACGCGTACAGCTGGAATCGCTCTAACTTAGGCGTGCTACCATAATAATTGCTATTCGACTGCAAATATAGCACTTTTTTACTACCATCGCTCGTTACGTTCTGTAGCAATCTAAAGGCGAATGGGCCGCTGGATATAGGCGACTTATTAAAATCATGTTCACGTAAATTCGACGGTTTAACATCTTTTAATATATGTTTAGGAATAATTGGGAATGTCAAAGCGTGAACAAACGGTGAATATGACGACGGCAAGATAAACTTCACCGAATCGTCAGACACTTTCTCGAATTTTATAGATTTCCAGCCAGATATCTCAGCTCCAACTTCTGGATTCGCCAATAGCTTCAACGTAAAAATTACATCGTCCGCCGTTAAATCTTGTCCGTCTGACCACTTCAATCCCTTCTTCAGCTTAACCGTATATTCAGTTTCTTTATCGTTCACGCTGACGCTATCCGCCATGTCAGCCTTTATATTGCCCGTTGAGTCATATCGATACAAACTTGAAAATAGCAATTTCGCGGCGGATTTTTCAGCATTGGTTTTTGCGAAAATCGGATTTAAGTTTTCTAAAGGGCCCAGCACACCCTCAGAATATGATCCGCCAGAAGTGTACGCCATTGTCGTGAAAGAATTGCGAGAAATATGCCACTGCACCGCACTGGCGCCAATCATCACCAATACTAGAATAATCCAAACAGAAACTCGACGTCGCACATTAGACAAACGGTCTAACCTAGATGTCACGAATTTATGCGCATGACGCAAGCTTCCCTTTTCAATCTTGCGCAGACGCTTATTGACATCTTTGCTGGAAACTTTTAGCCGCGCAAAACGATTCCATGACGAATTATCCGATCTCAAATCTATTCTCCTATTTTTGCAATCCCGGCAAAATCATACTTGCCAAAATCGATAGCACAAAAATCACCGCAAAAACAATAGTTACGTCAAACAAGTTTTTATCAAATCCGCGACGAGTAGTGAATAATTCCCCAGACGAACCGAATCCTGCGCCCAAACTTGCGCCTCGTTGCTGCAACAAAATTGCGATAATCATCAGTACGGCAGACCCAAGCGTCACGTACGGTAAAATTGTATCAATTGACATATTACTCCTTTTCTTCCCGCTGCAAAACCAGCGCGCTACTTATAATATAGTTTACCAAACTCAGTATAATCCCGGCAATAATTGAATGCGCAAAAGTCATAGAAATCCCTGGTGCCAAAGCGAGCGAGATATAAACCATAAAGCCATTTACAATTAAGGTAAACAGCCCTAAGGTCAATAGAATTGCTGGCAGAGCTAAAATTGTAACAATTGGTTTCAATACGCTATTCACTACCGAAAATATCAACCCTGCCATCATAAACGTCCATGCAGAAGTTGCGCCCGGAGTTTCATTTCCAAGCAGCCGCACTGCAACCCAAATACCTACCGAGTTAAGAATTAGCCGAATCAAAAACGTTGCAAATTGTCTTTTCATTAGTCTTATTATATATAATTTATGCTTTATTGTCGATTGGTCGCCCAAACTTAAGATAAGCGCTTAATCAAATTCGCCTTTTTCGTGCCGACTTCTGCCTGTAATTCCGCATAATCCGCCTCGATAATTTTTTTCACACTACCAAATTTTCTCAACAATTTTGCACGTGTCTTTGGGCCAATTCCCGGAATTTCCTCCAGTTGGTTTTTCGTCTGATTTTGACGCTTCAGCGCAGTATGATAGCTCACAGCAAATCGGTGCGATTCGTCACGAATCCGCTGGAAAAGCTTGACAATATCTGTCGTCGCAATAGAACTTTTTGTAAAATTGTCCCGGCTGGAATCGACATCGGCAGCAGAACCTCGTAGATTCTTTGAATGCGAGCCGGCGTTGCGCTGAGCAGGATGCAAATTTACCACATACGCATCATTATCTTCGTGAATGGCGATATCCCGATGAATAGATTTTTGCAACTCTTTAATGCGCGTTACGTCAATTTGCGAGCCAGTTTTATGAATAATAATTTCCTCCTCGCGCTTAGCGATGCTAATAATCGGCAATTTTATTCCGCGCTCATCCCTTGCCTTAATCGCCGCCGAAAGTTGACCTTTTCCACCGTCAATCAACAACAGATCCGGACAGCCCCAGCTTTTTATATTTCGCTCACCAAGCCGCCTAAAAATCACCTCGTACATACTTCCAGTGTCGTCGTTTTTTTCGCTCACCTTAAATTTGCGATATTCCGCACGATCACTCGCGCCATTCGTAAAGACCACCATACTCGCCACAACTTGACGTCCGTTCATATGCGAAATATCATAGCCCTCAATTCGCACTGGAATATTTTTCAGGCCAAGCAGTTTCGCTAAATCAGCCAGCGCCTTGTCTTTTGAAATATCCAAAAATTCTTTGTCACCAAACATAACGCGTCGCTGAAGCTCTTGCATGGCGCGCAACTTATTCCTCAAACTTGCCGCCCGCTCAAAATCATGAAGCCCCGCAGCCGTTTTCATGTCACGCTCCAACTCCACAGCAATAGCCTTGCGATTTCCCTTGATATAACTTATCAATTTGCGCAAACCAGCTTTATACGCGTCCGAACCATCGCTTATTTTCGGACTTAAGCCCAAATCTTCATCCAACTTTGATTGACCGGGGCGTCTTTGGTGAGTGAGATACGGAAAAATTCGCCTCAAATAGCGCAATGCCTTTTTCAACGCGAAACCATTGTAAAATGGGCCAAAATAATCCGCACCATCATCGGCAGGATTCCGCGTAAAACTGACCGTCGGCCAATCGCTTTTCATATCAATCCGAACATACATCTGAGATTTGTCATCACGCAGCAGAACGTTGTATCGCGGCATATACCGCTTGATCATCTCGCTTTCCAAGAATAGCGCGTCAACCTCACTCTCAGTTTCAATCCAATCAGTATCAAAAATCTCCGCCACCAGCGCCATAGTTTTATTATCTCGCCCGCGCGAATCTTGAAAATACTGACGTACGCGATTTTTAAGAACCGCCGCCTTGCCAACATAAATTACCTCGCCACTCGCCGACTTATGAAAATAAACGCCGGGCGTTCGCGGCAAAGTTTTTAGCTTGGCTTGCAATGCTTGATTCATTAAATATATTACAATCTAAACACGCCAATTATGCAAGCATTCTTTTAGTGATCAGCTCAATTTTCCAGCCACTTTTTGAGAACTACTGCCTGATTATGTTCCGTATCTTTGGCGCCATATAACAGCGTAACTGCAGATTGTTTGTTCCAATTATTCTTTGCCTCGGCTGCCGCAGGATTATTATCCAGCTCCTTCATATAACGACGAGAAAATTCCGGGAATTTTTCTGGATCGTGATTAAACCATTTGCGTAATTCATCGGTCGGGGCAATTTCTTTATTCCACTCGTCCAATGCAGCTCGTTCTTTACTAATCCCGCGCGGCCACAATCGATCGACCAGCACACGATAACTATCGTCTGACACGGTCGGCTCATAAATCCGTTCAATTTTGTACTTTGTCATAATTTCATATAACTACAAAGCGCTAATCAGGTCAATAAAACGCTCTTTTGAGCTAACATATTCGCCTAATTCTATACTCGTTACTGGCAATTTAACATCGTGTTTGCGCAATAACTTTCGCACTTCATCTTGCTTGTCATACGGTACTTCCACATGTGAAATATTTGCAATATTTATCAGTTTACTAGCACGAACTTCGTATTGACACATTGGCTTATCTAGTTTTATCTGTGAATCAATATTTTTCACACCAATTAATATCGGATAATTTCCAGATATGTCACTGCCTAAGCAAAAAACATCCCATACATTTCGCGCTTGGCTATTTACTTTTTTACCCCAAGTATTATCACCATTATTATCGTGAGACAATGCTCGCCATGCTTTCCAGCGACGCATCATTTTAAAACCGCTAGTTATGAATAGACGAGCGTAAAACATGCCATAATAATACGACACCCATGTAAGCGCATCACCGTAACGATTTTCTTCTTTCCACCCAAGCCTATGCATATCAGCATACGATCGCGCGATCATTCTGCTCCAGCACAGTGAAACCGAATACACAACACGTTGATTACTCCCGCCAAATACTGCATACACATCACGAGCCGGCTTAAGTCCGGCAGCATCACAAAAACTTTTCAGGACATCAGTTATACCGTGCTCACCATGCTGCCAGCGGCCGGTACCATGCCAAAACTGAGTGTCTTTCGTCAGTTTTTGATATTCTTTTATTTCAGACTCTTTAAACTGGTGTATTGATTTTGGCTTGATTATGTATTTTCTGGCAAATTTGTCTAATATTTTTTCAGCCCATCGCAATCGCATTCTATGAGAAGCCGCCAATAATAGATGATGTGGTAAATATCGTAATGATTTCTTTACGAATAGTCTTTGATATTTATCACCTTCAGCTTTATCGCCTCGTCTTAGCGAGTTTCGAGAGTATCGGTGTGTGCGCTTCTCGATGGCGCTATTTTTAGTTAACTTACAAAAACGAGCATTAAGTATCTTCAAAATCTTTTCCATACTAGACTATAATATTCAATATACTAAGTTTAGTCTATTCTAGACATCTCTAGACATCGATACTACGTAAATATTTCTCCAAGAACTCACTCCAGTCAGACGCATTCTTCTCGCGGAAGTAGGCGCGAAGAAAATTAACCATAATTTGATGACGATTTTCTGCTTCTGCTCGCCCCGGCTCAGTCAACATCAAACCTTTCAATTTCAGCAGCTTCTCAAAGAAGTGATTGATAAATCCGTCAGTGTCATGCGTATTGCCATCAGTGTTATATTCGTGCGCCGCCAGATTGACATTCGGCCAGACTTTAGGATCAAAAATCCGCCCGCCATGATGACAAGCATAAACCAACGCTCTCTCAATGCCAACTGCACCAATAGAGTCACACATATCAGCGTCAGACGCCAATTTCCCCGCCAGCCGCTGCGGCTGCTTGCCGTTCAGCCGTTTGCTATAACCAATCGCCGCAATATTTTCTAGCACAGCCTGACTTAAATCATCATTCATCTCTGCCTGCGCCATAATATCTACCGCGTTCGTCAATTTTTCCGCCTGCGTTTTACCGACTAATTTATAATCATCGACATCATGCAGCCAAGCCGTCAATAGCACTTCTTGCAGATTCACTGATTCGTTGCATTCGTTAGCGAAACGCTCTGCCAGCAACGCCACTCGCTCGACATGATCATCAGCATGCCCCGAAGTGTCGCCGCCCAGTAACTGCCGAACTTTAGTCTTTACTATTTCAAGCTGGGCAATTTGTCGATCATTCATACTCATATTATACATAAAAGCAGAGCCGCCTACTGACGCTTATTAGCATACAAAGCGTGATATTCTTCGGGAAGATAGTCCATATTAAATTAATGTATTACAACAACGATTTCCTAACTATAGACTGCAAAACCGGCACAACATCTATTTCAAACCACGGATTACGCTTACGCCAACCAATGTTAAGCGGCGACGGATGAACCAACGGAAAATAATCTGGTAAATATGCATCGAAATTAGATACGGTTGCCGTTAAGTTACGTTCAGCGTGATGGTTCAAATAATATTTCTGAGCATAAGACCCAACCAATATAATCAATCGCACATTCGGCATTTGCACCAACAAACACGGATGCCATTTTCTAGCAAAGTCCAGACGTGGCGGCAAATCCACAAGCCTCGTATATGAGCATATGTTTATTCTCAATTATTTCTAAATTCTTTTAACATTTTATTTAAAACCAATGCATATTCATATTCTTCAATTAACATCTTAGAGATTTTATTTCTGATCGCTTTCTTATGACATAAAATTCCTCCTGATTAGTTTTTCTTAACCATAATCAGGAGGTTTCTATACACAGAATTTTACACAGTCTCAAATATCTAGTACTTCTACTATCTCTTCTCTTTTTTCTTTCATTATAATTTTTTTGATTACTTCTTCATCTAAGTATTTTGAGAAATCATCCAATTCAGATGTTACTTCAAATATTATATTATGATTTTTATCACTTAAATCAAAACTCGAGTCATATTTTGTTTTATCTGACCAATAATTCCAATTTATATCTGCCCTTTCATAATATACATAATTTCTTTTTGGAGTTACAAACACTCTTTTATTAATGAGTTTTTCTCCATCTTCTGCTTTAAACATTTCAGAATATAATTTTATTCCTTTGAATACTTTATAATCACTAATAGTATCATTTGAAACATTTAATATAATATCTTCATACTTCATAAAACACCTTCTTATGTTAATCAATTTTACTATATTATCAACACTGATAAAGTAAATTAATTGTTACTTTTCTCAATAATATCAAATATATTCTCCATATTACAATTATGTCATAAAGCGTTAGTTAGTAAAGTGTATTCTTCAGGAAGATAATTCATGTTAAACCACCGGGCTTCCATTATTTCAAAGTTGCATTTTATGTCACAATCAGACGTGTGCGCCGCAAAAACTCGAACTGAAAATTTGGCATATGATTCATGAGAATTAGCTTTTCCGAGATATCGCAGATTATGTATCTTTAATCCAATTTCTTCCAAGACTTCTCTAGCGGCAGCCTGTTCATAACTCTCATTATGCTTCACTCCGCCTCCCGGTAGAGCCCACTTTTGGCGGCTAAAACGATTTTTGACCAGCAAAATATCACCATCATCACGATAAACAATTACCCGTACGCGGTCCTTCTGCAGTACAATCCTAAAAATTAGCGACATTACGTAGGCAACCCCACGAAAAATTACCCGCACGAATGAGCTGAATATCTCGCCAACTATCGGTCCTTTGTGAGACATAATTAGTAGAGACTTTCTCTTTTGGCGACAGTTTATTCTGTAGTTACGCCGTCAAAATCTTCTTCATTAGCCTCCGCTTCTTCGCGAGTCGCCCGAACGATTCCATCTTTATGATGTGCTGGACTATAAATAGTATAGAGTTTAAGCGGCTCTTCGCCAGTATTTATCACATTATGCTCAGCGCCCGCCGGCACAATAATCGCACTACCGTCGGAAACAATATATTCATTACCATCAATCAAAACCTTACCTTCGCCAGACTCAAATCTGAAAAACTGATCATTTTCCTCGTGAATCTCCGAACCAATTTCCCCGCCAACAGGCAGGCTCATCAACACCAATTGACAATGCCTGGCAGTATATAGAACTTGACGAAAATTATTATTTGCCAATGTAAGCTCTTCGATATTTCCACTAAAACCCTTCATAAATCCCCCTTCTATTTTTTATTTCGCAGCTTTTTCCAGAGCGTCAATCAACGTCTGCTTTGGCTTCATGCCAATCATTTCAGCAACTTCCTCGCCACCAACAAAAATCTTCATGTTTGGAATTCCCTGCACGCGATATTCCATAGCCAATTGCGCATTTTCCTGACTCGCTTCAGTGTCAACTTTAACAATATCAAACTCTGTTTCTTCAGCAATTTGATGCAAAAGCGGCGCCATTGCGCGACATGGCGGACACCACGGCGCCCAAAAATCAACTAGTACAGGACCGTCGCTTTTTAGCACCTTATCTTCGAATTCTTGCTTTGTTGTAGTTTCATATAAAGCCATTATTTCCTCCTTTTCTGGCATTTTTTACAAACTCCCGTCACAACCAACGGGCCGTCAATATAACAATCGCTAATTTCATGCACAATTTGCTTTCTCATCTCATCGGCAATTTTAATATCCATCAAACCATCGCAGTCACTACACACAAAATGATCGTGATCGTCCTTACGAATATCATATCGCAAGCAACCTTTTTTGGTCGGCGGCGCCAAACCAATTATCCCGTCGCCGCACAGGCGCTGAGTTATTCGATGCACCGTCGTGTCGCTGACTTCAGGATGAATGTTCCGCAATTCCTGAGCAATTTCCGCATTCGTCGCGTGATGCTTGCTCTTTAAAATCGCCATCACATCATTCGTGTGTTTTGTTGATCGCCTAACAATTTGCGTCATGTTACTATTGTAAAGTATTTACAATAAATAAACAAGGGCTTTACTTCATAAATTGACTTATATCTATATATTCCCTATAATAATCAAAGTCTATGAACTCCCAACGGCGAGTTCCTCTAATATACATTTTGAATAATTAAGAACGCTCAGTTTTCTGCGCAGCTTATAAATATTAATTTATCATCGAAAGGAATTGATTTGAAAAACAAACCGAACAGCAAAGAAATATTTCGTTTATTCTGGAAAACATCAGAGCCGTACAAACACCGTAGAAACTTAGCAATATTTTTTGCAATGCTGACTCTCGTGGTTACTATTTTTGTCGGGCCACTCATAATTGCTCAGCTTCTTAATATTATCCAGCACAATCAACTGCACAACGCAAAAAATCTATGGACGCTAATCGCTTTATACGGCGCCAGTGAATTATGGTCAAGCGTCATCGGCTGGCGATTAGTTTTATATCTCGTCTGGACATTTGAAACCGCCATGCAACGAGATCTATACGCTCGATGCTTCAGCAAACTGACCAACCAAACATTATTCTTCCATTCAAATAAATTCGGCGGGTCGCTCGTTAGCCAAACAAATAAATTAGTCGGCGCGGTAGAAAGTTTTTGGGACACGATAATCTGGTCAATTTTGCCGCTAGTTGTTTCACTGGTCGGTTCAATAATTGTCCTGTCAACTCTTCTTTGGCAATACGCGTTATTCTTACTCATCTTCTCAATTGTTTTCAGCATCGTCGTTTATTACGGATCCAAGCCAATGGCGAAATTGACAAAAAAAGAAGCCAAAACCAGCAATAAATTAAATGGTCAATTAGCCGACGTAATCTCAAACGTTCTAGCAGTCAAGTCATCTGGCGCCGAAGCTACGGAACAGAAATTTTTCACAAAAACTGTCAACTCTTGGCGAGATTCAAGCCTCGACGTAATGCGCGGATTCTTAAAAGTCAGCACCGTGTATTCGTCAATCAACATGGTTATTAAAATTGGAGCAATCGCCTTCGCAGTGTACGCAGCTCAGAATAATTTGGTGTCAGTGGCGTCTGTCTATCTTATTATCACCTACACTGGAAGTGTCGCACATGAATTGTGGAACATGAACGGAATTATGCGCAATTACAACCGAGTTATCGGTAACGCAAATGACATGGCAGAAATCTTACAAACGCCAACAACATTGATTGATAAAAGTGACTTAAAACTGGAAGTCTCAAACGGCGAAATTTCCATGGATAAAATAACCTTCACGCACGACGAGGGTCAAGGCAACACTCTATTCCACGACTTTTCTCTGGAGATTAAACCGGGCGAAAAAATAGGTTTGGTTGGAGCGAGCGGTTCCGGAAAAACGACGCTCACTAAATTGCTATTACGCTTCGCTGATATTGACTCGGGAAAAATTACCATTGATGGACAAGATATCTCCGAAGTCACCCAAGCAAGCCTGCGCGCCAAAATCGCTTACGTACCGCAAGAGCCATTGCTATTCCACCGCTCCGTGCGCGAAAACATCGCTTACGGTCGACCTGATGCAACGGACACAGAAATTGAAGAAGCCGCCAAAAAAGCTGGCGCTTACGATTTTATCGTTGGGCTTAAAGACGGTTTTGACACAATGGTTGGCGAGCGCGGAATTAAATTATCTGGCGGACAGCGACAACGAGTTGCAATTGCTAGAGCAATCCTAAAAGATGTGCCAATTCTAGTCCTCGACGAGGCGACTTCAGCGCTAGATTCCGAGTCAGAAGCATTGATCCAAAAATCCTTGGAAACGTTGATGAAGAATCGAACTTCAATTGTCATTGCCCATCGCTTATCTACAATTGCTAAGTTGGACCGTATAATTGTCCTGAAGGATGGAAAAATTGTCGAGGATGGATCGCATGATGAACTTATCAATAAAAAACGTGGTGTTTACGCGAAATTATGGGCGCGACAATCTGGCGGATTTATTGAAGAATAGATCAATCTGCATACGCCAATCATGCTATAATTAAGGCATGGAATCTTTTATTCACTTGATAACTAGCTTTGGCGTATTGGCAATTTTATTGGTAGTTTTCGCAGAATCTGGCCTATTAATCGGCTTCGTCTTACCCGGCGACAGTCTGCTTTTCACCGCTGGATATATGGTTCAGCAGAATATCCTACACATTGATATCCACATTTTTGCACTTTTGGTTTTTGCGGCGGCAGTGCTGGGCGACAGTGTTGGCTATAGTTTTGGCCATAAAGTTGGACGCAAGTTGTTTGAAAAAGAAAATTCCCGATTCTTCAAGAAAAAATATTTGGAGCAAACAGAAAAGTTTTACGACAAGCACGGCTCAGCGACAATCGTCCTAGCTCGGTTTGTACCAATTGTAAGAACCTTCGCCCCAATCGTTGCCGGCGCCAGTAAAATGCACTATAAAACATTCTTAACTTTCAATCTTATCGGTGGATTTCTTTGGTCGTCAGCATTCGTTTATCTAGGTTTCTACGCTGGCGAGTTTTTGACTAAAGCAGGCGTAAATATTGAAGTTGCAGCGATTCTCATCATCTTCCTGTCTGTCTCACCAATGGCTATTCACGCTTTGAAACAGCCGAATACTCGCGCTTTATTAAGAAAACAGTTGTCAGTTCTTCTCTCAAAAACCAAGCGTAAAAAATAATCTTAAAGCATCTTTTTCAGATATTTGCCAGTGAACGAATTTGGTACCTTGGCGATATCTTCAGGTGTACCGCAAGCCACAACGGTACCGCCACCAATTCCGCCTTCTGGACCCATATCAATTATCCAGTCAGCCGACTTTATGACATCCAAATTATGCTCAATAATAATCATACTATTACCGCCCTCAACCAATTGCTGTAAAATCCCCAACAGTCGTTTTACATCAGCAGAATGAAGCCCAGTGGTCGGTTCGTCCAGAATGTACATAGTTTTTCCAGTAGAACGTTTGGAGAGTTCCGTTGCCAATTTAATTCGCTGCGCCTCACCGCCTGAAAAAGTAGTTGCCGGCTGACCAAGTTTAATATAGCCAAGCCCAACCTCAACCAATGTCTGAAGTTTTCGCGCAATATTCGGCACGCTGTCAAAAAACTCCGCCGCTTGATCAATTGTCATATCCAGAACATCGGCAATTGTCTTGTCTTTATACTTAATTTCCAGCGCCTCGCGATTATAACGCTTGCCATGGCACTCGTCACATTGAACGTAAACGTCCGGCAAAAAGTGCATTTCAATTTTTATCACACCATCGCCCTGACAATTTTCACAGCGACCACCCTTAACATTAAAGCTAAATCGCCCAGATTTATAGCCTCGAACGTTAGCCTCGGGCGTGCTGGCAAAAAGCTCGCGAATCGGTGTAAAAATTCCAGTGTAAGTCGCTGGATTGGAGCGCGGCGTTCGACCAATTGGCGACTGATCTATGACAATCGTCTTATCAAGCAAATTCACACCTTCTATAGCGTCGTGTAATCCTGGAGCTGTCGTTGCACGATTAAGTTCTGCCGCTAATTCCCGCGCCACAATGTCATTCACTAGCGTCGACTTTCCGCTTCCAGAAACACCAGACACCACAGTCATCAACCCCAAAGGAAACTCCACATCAATGTTCTTAAGATTATTTTCGCGAGCGCCACGAACAATCAACTTTCTATCTTTCACGACTTTGCGACGCTTTTTCGGAACGGCAATTTTTTCCGCCCCAGATAAATAGCGACCCGTTATACTATTCTCATTTTTCGCAACAATTTCAGGCGTCCCCATTGCCACTACTTGACCGCCATTCACACCAGCTCCCGGTCCCATATCAACCAGAAAATCACTCTGACGAATCGTGTCCTCGTCGTGCTCAACCACCAGCACAGAATTGCCCAAATCACGAAGGCGCTTCAGCATATCAATCAGTTTATCGTTATCACGTTGATGAAGTCCAATTGACGGCTCATCCAGGACATAAAGCACGCCCTGAAGTCCAGCGCCAATTTGCGTCGCCAAGCGAATTCGCTGCGCCTCGCCACCACTCAATGTGTTAGCCGCTCGACTTAGCTCCAAATAGTTCAGTCCAACATTACTCATAAACGCCAAACGAGATTTAATCTCCTTCACAATCAAGCGAGCAATTGTCATTTCTTGCTCAGTCAATTGAAGCTTATTGTCAAAAAAATCCAATGCATCATCGACGCTCAAATCACACACGTCAACGATATTCAACTCATGAACCGTCACCGCCAAAACCACAGGTTTCAGACGCGCACCTTTACAGGCATAGCAATCCCTCTCGCGCATAAATCGCTCAATATCTCGTCGCATAAAATCGCTATCAGTTTCTTTCCAGCGCCGCTCCAGATTAGGAATAACGCCCTCGTAAGTAGTATCATAATGCCGACCGCCACCCAAATCAACGCGATATTTTTGGTCGCCAGTTCCGTATAATATTTTATGTTTAGCATCATCAGAAAGCTTGCCCACAGGAACTTTCAAGCTAAATCCGTGAGCTTCAGCAACAGACGCCAATCGCTTCATATTCCAAGCGTCAGAATTCATTCGATTATAAGGTCGAATCGCGCCTTCGGAAATTGTCAAATTGTTATTAAAGACCAATTCTGGATCAACCTCCAGCCTCGACCCCAAACCCGTACATACAGGACAAGCTCCCTGCGGCGCGTTAAAACTAAACAATCGCGGCTCCAGTTCCGGACTATCGACATCAGGATGG
>CAUTMO010000015.1:0-13067 GCA_963539815.1 uncultured Candidatus Saccharibacteria bacterium
TTGGGGAGAATGCTAGCGATCCGATAAAAATGTATTTGGCGGACATTATGACTGTTCCAGCAAGTTTGGCTGGACTTCCTGCGGTTGCTGCGCCGGCTGGAAATAGTGATGAAGGTTTGCCAATTGGTGTGCAGCTCATTGGCGATTACAAGTCGGACAAGAACTTGTTGAAGCTAGTTTCGGAAGTGGAGAAGATTTGATGGACGGATTGATGGTTGCGATAGTTGTTGCAGCGTTGATTATCGGCGCCTTACTGATGATTTTCATTCAATTGACTTCTCGTGGTCGCGGTCAAATTGACAAAGAAATGTACCAGAGGGTTTGGCGGCAAATTTTGCGCAATGTCGAAACCAGAAAATCGGAAAGTATGCAGATGGCGATAATGAAGGCAGACAAATTGCTAGACAAAGCGATGCGCGACTGTGGCGTGGCTGGCGAAACGATGGGCGAACGTATGAAATCTCGCAAGGGATATTGGAGCGATGAAAATGGGCTTTGGGCGGCGCATAAATTGCGTAATCAAATTGCCCACGAAACCAACGTAACGGTAACGGCGCAGAGTTTTCGTCGAGCTATGGCGAGTTTTGAACAGGCATTAAAAGATTTGGGAGCATTATAATGAGTGTATATGACGATTATGAAATGACAATTGGTATCGAATGCCACGTTCAGCTGGCGACGAAAACCAAGCTATTTAGCCCGGCCGACAATGATGCTCGTGACGCTGAGCCGAATACTAAGACGCATCAGATTGACTTTGGTCTGCCGGGGATGTTGCCAGTTTTGAACAAGCACGCTGTTGAGCTGGCGGTTCGCGCTGGAAAAGCTTTGAATTCGCCGATTGCGCACGTTAGCCGATTTGATCGAAAGCATTATTTTTATCCAGATTTACCAAAGGGCTATCAGACTTCGCAGATGTATAATCCGATTATTTTGGCTGGATATGTCGATGCGCCGCTGGAAGATGGTTCTTTGAAACGCGTGCGAATTGATCATGCTCACATGGAGGAAGATGCTGGTAAATTGACACATCACGACGGCTATTCGCTAGTCGATCTTAACCGCGCTGGCACGCCGTTGATTGAGATTGTTTCTGAGCCAGATATGCATTCGGCTGAGGAGGCTAAAGCTTACGTTTCGGAACTTCATAAATTGATGGTTTACGCGGGTGTGACTTATGGCAATTTGTACCACGGAAATATGCGATTTGACGTTAATATTTCGGTGGCAAAAAGGGGTGCGACAGAGCTTGGAAAACGCGCTGAAATTAAGAATCTCAATTCCTTCCGCAGTGTTGAAAGGGCTGCTGAGTACGAGTTTAAGCGCCAAGTCGATATCTTGGAACGTGGCGAAGAAGTTGTTCAGGAAACCAGAGGCTGGAATGATGACAAGCAGATAACTATTTCTCAGAGGTCAAAGGAGGACGCTCAGGATTATCGTTATATGCCAGATCCAGATATTCCGCCAGTTGTATTGACTGACGAGGTGATTGCTGAAATTCAGTCCAAAGTGCCGATGCTTCCTGGTGAATATAGGGAAAAATGGAGCGCGCTAAACTTGGATAAATCTGTTATCAATTCGCTTTTGTCTAATCAGGATTACGCCCAGATTACATTGGAAGTTCAGGAAAAGTCGGGCGAGGCTTCCGCTAAGCGAGTCGCGCATTGGTTTGCGAGCGCATTGACAACTTCTGATGAAGATAACGCGCAAACAGACAATGAATCTATACGCGTGGCAGTTGACGATTTGATAGAATTGGCTGAAATGACAGAGAAGTCTGAAGTTTCCAGCACGAATGCGAAGGAGCTGTTCAATGAGCTTTTGGCTGGCGCGGAAAATCCGCGTAAGCTTGCTGAGGAGAAGAATTTATTGCAGGTTTCTGATGAATCGGCGATTGCTACAATCGTTGACGAGGTTTTGAATGATCCAGCTTCGGCGGCGTCAATTGCAGACATCAAGGCTGGAAAAGATAAGGCTATCGGCTATTTGGTTGGACAAGTCATGAAGAAGTCTAAAGGTCAAGCCAACCCAAGCCTTGCGCAAAAACTGATTCGCGAAAGACTTTAGAATTGCTGAAATAATAGGGAATAGGAGCTGAAATATGAGAAAACCAACTAAAGCTATCATCGCTGCTGCCGGTTTTGGTACGCGATTTTTGCCGCAGACCAAAGCCATGCCAAAGGAAATGTTGCCGCTGATTGATAAGCCGATTATTCAATACGTCGTCGAGGAATTGGTTGAGGCTGGCATTAAAGATATCATTATTATCGGTAGCGCGAATAAGCGAGCAATCGAGGATCATTTTGACGAGCCGAATGAAGAGCTTTTGGCTAATTTGCGCGCTGGCGGTCCTAAAAAACAGCCGTTCATTGACGCGGTGCAGAATTTGGCTGAGATGGCAAACTTTATTTATATTCGCCAGAAAGGTCCGTACGGCAACGCAACGCCTTTGGCTTGCGCCTCGCATTTGATTCATCATGACGAGCCTGTGATTTACACGTTTGCGGATGACTTTATTGCGGCTAGTCCAAGTCGTTTCAAGCAGATGATTGAGGCGTCAGAAAGCTTAGATGGAGCGGTTCTGTCGTGTAAGAAAATCACTGATGACGCGGAGTTTGATCGTTATGGAGTCATCAACGGTCAAGGGGTGAAAGACGGCGTTATAAAAATGACGAATATCGTTGAAAAGCCGGGCAAGGAGAACGCGCCTTCTGATTTGGCTAGCGTTAGTAGCTATTTGCTTCCAGGTGAAATTTTCGGCTATTTAGATAAAGCCAGAAAAGAATTTGACGGCAATGGCGAGTTTACAATTCAGCCAATTATGCAGCAAATGATTGACGACGGATTTGATTTCTATGGCGTAGAAATTACGAACGGCACTTATTATGACACTGGTGACAAATTGGAATATCTAAAAACGGTGATTGATTTTGGGTTGCGTGATCCTAACTTCGGTGATAAATTGCGCGCTCATCTGACGGATCGTCTAAAATAATGTATAATAAATAGCATGAACGGATTGCTTATTATTCTAGTGATTTTGATGGTGATTTTTGTCATCATGATGATCGCTATGACAATTTCTATCATCAAATTAACGCGTCAAATTCGCCAAACTCAGCAAAACGTGGAGGCGATAAGCCAGAGAATTGCTAGTCTGAACGGAATCGTAAGTACGGTTTCAATTGGTGTGGAAATAGCCAAAAGCTTCGCTTCAAAGAGCGGATTTTTCTCAAAATTTTTCTCAAAGAAGAAGGTAAAAAAGAGTGAAAAAGTCAGCAAAAGAACAGCCAAATAAGTTGGCAAAAAAAGTCGTTCGTGATAATGAAAACGACGCTCGTCGGGCGATTTTGGAGGATTTGTTCTTTGATTTTCATAAATCTCGCCACCAAGTTTACTGGGTGAATTTTATTCGCGGAATTTTCTTTGGCCTTGGAAGTGCTTTGGGCGCGACGTTATTGATCGCGATATTGATTTGGATTTTGGGGCAATTTGCCGACATTTTCCCGCCGTTGGCTGATTTTATCAACCACTTAATTGAGACAATGCAACGTCGTCAATAGCGTGCTATAATTGTTATTAATGACTGAGGGGACAAGCGAACAATCACCGTCGGCGGCTTTGAAGCCGTCGGATTTCGTGCATCTTCATAATCACACTTTTCACTCGGTGCTGGACGGATTGACTAAGATTCATGACTTGGTCGATAAGGTTAAGGAGCTCGGAATGGAGGCTGCTGCCGTAACTGATCACGGCACGATGAGCGGCATTCTGGACTATTACAAGACTGCCAAAAAAGCGGGAATTAAGCCGATTATCGGAATTGAAACTTACGTGGCGACTCGTTCGCGATTTGACCGCGATCCGGGCAAAGACAAGCAGCGGTTTCACTTGACTGTGCTGGCGATGAATAATACGGGCTTCCATAATTTGATGAAGCTGTCGACGCGTGCCAATCTGGAGGGAATGTATTATAAGCCGCGAGTTGACCATGAACTTTTGGAGGAATTGAATGAGGGATTGATTGTCCTGAGTGGTTGTGCAAGTGGTGAAATTGGTGTGGCGTTGAAAGAGGATGATTATGATCGCGCTCGTGAGATTGCCAAATGGTATAAGTCAATTTTTGGCGATCGTTATTATTTGGAGCTGCAGGACCACGGACATCCGAAATCGAACACGCACTGGGACGTGCAGGCGAAGATCAACGAGGGCTTGATTAAGCTTTCGAAGGAGCTTGATATTGAAATGGTGGTGACTTGTGATGGTCACTATTTGACGCACGAATATCAAGACGCGCACGAGATTCTGCTTTGCGTTGGGACGGGCTCATATCTCAGCGATGAAAAGCGAATGAGCTTGAAGGATTTTGAGCTTCATTTGACAGATCCGCGCGATATTATCGATCACTGGGGCGAGGAATTTCCTGAAGTTATTCGCAACACGAAGAAGATTGCCGATCGCTGCGACGTTGAGATTGAGCTTGGGCGAATTCTTATTCCAAAATATCCATTGCCAGACGGCGAGAATGAACATTCGTATCTGCTTAGATTGACATATCAAGGTTTGTTGCAGCGTTACAACGGAACTTCGAAGGAGGAGGCTGAAAAGTTGGATCCTGATGAGATTATTCCGAAGCTGTCTGATGAGGTTCGTGAGCGCGCTGAGATGGAGCTTGGCGTGATGGGAAATATGGGCTATGAAGGTTATTTCTTGATCGTCCAGGATTTTATCAACTGGGGAAAATCTCAAGGAATTGTTTTTGGTCCAGGGCGTGGTAGCGCGGCTGGCTCGATTGTTGCGTATGCATTGAACATTACAGATCTCGATCCGCTGAAATATGGTTTGCTATTTGAGCGATTCCTTAATCCTGATCGTATTTCTATGCCCGACATCGACGTCGATATTCAAGATACGCGTCGCGACGAAGTGATTGAATATTGTGCAAAAAAATACGGCGAAGATCACGTCAGTAATATTGCAACGTTCGGTAAGATGTTTGGTCGTATGGCAGTGCGTGATGTTGCCAGGGTTTTGGAAGTCCCGTACGCTGAGAGCGACCGCTTGGCGAAGTTGGTTCCGCCGCCAAACCAGGGGCGCCATATCCCACTGTCTGTAAGTATTAAAGAAGACGCGGACCTTCGGAATGAGTATGAAAATAATCCGACCGCGAAGAAAGTTCTGGATTATGCAATTCAGCTGGAAGGGACGATTCGTAGCCACGGCGTTCATGCTTGTGGCGTGGTGATTGCGCCAGATACGTTGGCTAACTATATTCCGCTTGAAATGGCGCAAAAGGGCGTGGTGGCAACTCAGTTCCCGATGGGCGAGGTTGAAGAGTTGGGTCTATTGAAGATGGACTTCTTGGGACTTTCGAACCTTACGATCATTAATAATGCCATGAGGATTATCCGAAAAGCTTACAAGAAAGAAATTAATCTTTCGGAGTTGCCGCTTGATGATAAAAAGACCTACGAGCTGTTTCAGCGCGGCGACACGACTGGCGTATTCCAGTTGGAATCGGCGGGAATGAAGCGATATTTGCGTGGACTGAAGCCGACTACGTTTGAAGATATTATTGCTATGGTGGCTCTTTATCGTCCGGGTCCAATGCAGTTTATTGACAGTTTTATTAGGCGCAAACACGGCGAAGAAGAAATAACTTATCTGCATTCTGGAATGAAAAACTCGCTGAAAAATACTTACGGAATTTTGGTCTATCAGGAGCAGTTTATGCAGATTTCTAAGGAATGGTGTGGATTTACTGGTGGTCAGGCTGACACATTGCGTAAGGCTGTTGGTAAGAAGAAAATTGACTTGATGAAAAAGGTCAAGCCTGAATTTGTCGAAGGTGCGGTTAAAGTTGGTGGCGCAACTAAGGAGATTGCGGAAACTTTCTGGACTCAGCTGGAAGAATTCGCCAACTATTGTTTCAATAAGTCGCATGCCGCTTGTTATGGTTTGATCGCCTATTGGACGGCTTATTTGAAGGCGCATTATCCTGACGCGTTTATGGCGGCGCTTATGACTAGCGACCATGACGACACTGATCGTCTGGCAATTGAAATTACTGAATGTAAACACATGGGAATTAGCGTGTTGAGCCCTGATGTAAACGAGTCGTTCGTTGAGTTTGCGGTGGTGCCGAATGAGAATAAAATTCGTTTCGGAATGTCGGCAGTGAAGGGCGTTGGCGTTGGTGCGGTCGAGGAAGTTCTGCGGGCGCGCGAAGATGGGCCGTTTACGTCGGTTGAGGATTTTGCTAGACGTGTTTCAACCAGTAAATTTAACAGAAAAGCCTGGGAGTCGCTTATTAAATCTGGTGCGTTTGATGATATGGGAGATCGGTCGGATTTGCTGTTCAATCTGGATTCTATTACGTCATTTGCGTCCAAACTCCAAAAAGAAGCCGCCAGCGGGCAGACCAATTTGTTTGGAATGTTGGGTGGCGATGACGCGGCGAGCGTCCAATCGACTCTTCATCTCCAGAAGGCTCCTGTGAAACACGACGATAAAGAGCGCTTGATGTGGGAGCGAGAATTGTTGGGGCTGTATATCTCGGCGCATCCGCTCGATAGGTATGAAACGTATTTGAGCGAACAAACTCAACCATTGACGCAGTTGGTTCCCGAGTACGACAGTCGGATGATGACGGTCGGGGGAATTATTAGCACCGTTCGTACAATTGTCACAAAAAGCGGTTCGAAGATGGCGTTCGTGGGAATTGAGGACAAATTCGGTGAGGGTGAAATAATTGTTTTCCCAAATCTGTATGAGAAAGTTGGCGCCAAGCTGGTTCAGGACGCGGTGATTCGAGTTTCTGGTAAAAATTCAGCGCGAGATCGTGACGGAAATTTGGGCAATGAAAGTAAACTAATTGCCGATGATATTATTGCGATTACGGATAACGATATCAATGGCTATGAGTCTACTGGTCGTAAAATGGATGCGCCAAAAATTAGCTCTGCCGTTAAAAAAGAGCGCCGTGAAGCTTATCGTAATCAGAAAAATGGAGCTTCTACGAAGTCTGCCATAAAGAATGACGCCGCCAAACCGCAGCCAAAAACTCATTCGGTGCCTGTTAATGTTGCGCCAGAAATTCCCGCTTCAAAGTTATTTGTGTATATTAAAGACCCGAATGACCATTCGCGGTTAGTGAAAATGAAGTCTGTTTGCGGCGAGAATGCTGGCACGACTGATGTGGTTTTGGTATTGGGCGAGAAAGAAAAATCAGCCATGCGTCTGCCGTTTAAGGTGGATGCCAATGACAATTTATTAAGCCAATTAAAAAACACTCTGGGTGAAGAGTGTGTAGTTCTAAAGTGATAGTTAGCCCGCTGACAGAGACCTCAGCCGGAGCTGGTTGCTCTACGGCGGGCTAACTATCAGCGGGACATAAAGCCCTGTTCTCGTTAGAGAGCGATAGACGACTTGTCGTCTGATTCGTGTAGCTTGCGTAGGCAAGCTACCGCTACATACAGACTGCCTAACTGGCATGACCCTAACGCTAAGTTGACGCCAAGGCTGTTCATCAGGGGCCCATACTGGGCCCAAAAACAAACGTATGTGGTTAAGATAAGCACTAAGGCCGCTAGGCCTAAGTTTAGCTTATCGCCCTTGTTGAAAAGATGATCAATCTTTTCCGCAAGGGATACCAGCTCAGGCGATAACCAGATTAATAGCATCTGAACCATGATGGCTAAGGTGAATAAGCTGCCCGACATCGAGCGCTCCTTTCTTTCAGGGGATCATAAAGGGCTGCTTTTGTTCCCAACAAAAGCCATATATAAATCTACAATATTTATTTAATAAAGTCAAGCGATCTAATAAAAATAGATTACCTTCAAATGAAAATAGCCCACCAAGAGAGCTCTAGCCTAGATTAAAATTCTCAAGGCAAGCTATTTTCTGGCAGGGAAGATTAGCCCAAATAGCGCAATTCCTGTTGCGACCGACACGTTGAATGATTCTTTTTGGCCGAACATCGGGATTTCTACGGTGAAGTCGCAGTTGTCCAAAAGCTCCGGCGTGATTCCGTGGACTTCTTCGCCGAGTAGCAGCGCAAATTTTTCAGGTGGCTGAAATTCTGATAGCATCACGCTGTCTTTTGACTGCTCCAGCGCGATGATTGGCAAGTTTTCTGTTCGCTGATTCTCTTTAATCCAATCATTGATATCCTCGTAGAACTCAAACGGCACCAAACTTTCCGCGCCCAAAGCAGTTTTATGGATTTGGCTGGTGATTTTTTCGCGAATATGCGGCAGGCGAGGATCTCCGGATCGAATTTCTCCATCAACAAGCGCACAAGCAGGCGCCTTGCTACATAAACTCAATTCTGGATACGGCGTGTAGCCACTAAGAATAATCTTTTTTACGCCAAATCCCTCGGCCGTGCGAAAAATTGCCCCAACGTTATGTGTCGAGCGAATATTGTGAACTAACAGAGTAATTTCTGGATTCATATCACTATTATATCACTCGTAAAACCGTAAGCTTTTTGGTATAATTTTCATATGGACGAAGATAAAATTCAGGCGCGACGCCGTGAGCAAGATGAGGAAGCTACTCGTCGTCGAGCGTCAATTTTAGGACTTCAATATCTTGACGGGCGGGAATTTGAAGAAACTTTACCTTTGCTTAAGGGCGTTTTGACGATAGAAGAAATGTATAAGGGTCGGCTGGTTCCACTGGCTTTTAATGAGGAAGACCAGTCTTATCGATTTGGTGTTACGTCGCAAACTTCTGAGTCGTTAATGAAGCGGATGCAAAGCCAATATGTTGAAAATGGCAAGCGAATCTTCTTCTTCTTAATTTCTGGTTCGGCGTTTCGGTCAATTATGCTTAGGTTTGATCCGCCGAAAAAAGTGATCTACGACAATATCGAAATTGCCAAGGAAGGCGATAGCGATACTCTGGCGCAGGTTACTCAGACTTTGGCTTCCGTGGGCACGAATGACGTGTTTAATTATTTGATTGACCAAGCGGATTTGTTGGGTGCGTCGGATATTCACATCGAAAATCAGCGCGAATCGATTCGAATTCGGATGCGTGTTGACGGAGCTTTGCATACGGTGGCGGAACTTAGCAGAGATAGATATCGAGTGATTATGGCGACTTTGGCGTCTCGTGCGAATATTTCTACTGCTTCCAGAGAGCCTCAGTCTGGGCATATGCAGCAGGAAATTCATAGAGATGGCGCATCGCACGTGCTGAATTTGCGTGTGGAAGCCGTAATGACGGTGTACGGATTGGACTTGGTGCTTCGATTGTTCAATTTCGATGAGTCAATGTTGAACTTGGATCTATTGAGTATTTCAAAGAAAGAGCGCGAGCAAATCGATGAAGTTATTTCTCATCCGCGCGGGATGTTGTTGATGGTTGGTCCGACTGGCTCAGGAAAGTCCACGACGTTATATAGCATTCTTAACGCCCTTAATACGCCAGATAGAAAGATTATCACGCTGGAGGATCCTGTAGAAAACACGATTCCTGGGATCGCTCAGATTCCAATTGATACGACAAATGGACAGAGGTTTGCTGACGGTTTGCGCAGTGTTTTGCGTCTTGACCCAGATGTGGTGATGGTTGGTGAGATTCGCGACAATGAAACTGCGAAGACTGCGATTCAGGCTTCAATTACGGGGCACTTGGTGCTGTCCAGTTTTCACGCCAATTCAACTGCGGCGGCGTTTAGTCGTATGATCGATATGATTGGGCAAAATCCGATTTTTAGCTCGGCGGTTCGGCTGGTGATTGCTCAGCGGCTAGTGAGGAGATTGTGGGATGATAGTAAGGAAGAATATGAGCCAGATGAGGCGACTCGCAAATGGGTAAAAGAAGTCTTGAAGGATTTGCCGGAGAATGTTGATTGCCCAGATTTGGATACGTTTAAGCTTTGGCGTGCGGTGCCGACGGACGACGTTCCGTTCGGTTATAAGGGGCGAATTCCAGTAATGGAGCAGTTGGTTGTGAGCGAGAATATTCAGAAATTCTTGCGCGGCGATGTTGAGGATGTTCATACAGAAGCGATCGAGAAGACTGCAAAAGAAGACGGCATGGTGACATTGCTTCAGGCTGGTGTATTGGCGGCTCTTCGTGGCGAAACAACATTAGAAGAAGTTAATAGAGTAATATAATTGACTTTATAGCCATAAACTGATAAGATATTAGTTTATGAGCGAAAAACAACGGGATGGTTATGTTGTTAAAGATCAACTATCTCATACAGAGGATCTTAATAAAAACTACATAAGTCAAATTATAGATGATGTAGAGTCTATTATTAAGCATGTACCGTTTCTTGTTGAAGGTGAGGAGTTGCGCGGTGAATATCAAGAATCTTATGGGAAGATTCTTGGGTTGTTTCAGCAAATTGAGGAGGAGTATAACGGGCTTTCAGATTGCATAGAGACAGATTTTGATATAGAGGAAGTCAAAGAATCGTTAAGAAGTATATTTAATGGAACATACGAGAAATTTATAAGGGAAAAACTTAGTGTAGTTTTTCCCGAAAAGCTGGCGGAAGTGAATATTCCAAAATTTTGCAAAGCTGAAGAGTATGTGATTCCCGACGTAAGACGATGGCAGCATGCTAATAAAATTAGTCCTGAACTTGCAGATCGTGAATATATGCGCTTTATCGCAGAGGCAAGGGAGACTGTGACTAATAGTCTTACTGAGGGTGGGACTTTTGATTTACCTGATGATTTTATAATTACTAGACCTGAATACATTCCAGGTAATGATGGCAAGATGAAGTTGAGTAGTTTGCTGGAAGACTTTGAGCGTCGGAAACTTAAAGAGGTTGAAGATGAGGAATGTAAAGGTATTAATCCTAAGGGTGATTTAAAATTTGCCAACAGAGTTCTTAAGTTTATAAAATCCATAAAATTGCCGAGCAAAGAGGAACTGGCCAAGCAATATAAAGAAGCGACAATTAAGGAAAACATTCCAGTGGTTCGTAGCCTTGCTGAATCTATGGCTAAAGAGCATCTGAGCGAGTCTTTAGACGACGCCCTGAGGGTGCTTTCGGAGAAATTAAATAGCTATGAAGTGGCACCTAAAATCGCCGCTGAATCTTTGAATAAGGCGAAGAAAAGAAAGAGGAAGAAGCAATCACGCCAGGATAATTGCGAGGTGAGTGGTCAGGCTTTTCAGGCTACTGAGGTTAACTTGAAGGTCGGGGGTTATATGGAGCTTAGTCACGAAATATTTCCATGGCTAGATGAGGAAGTGGCCGAGGTTTTATATATTAAGAGAAGCGGTAATGGTGTTGCGATAGTAGTCGATGCTCGCACTGAAACAGCCAAGATAATTGAACACAGAATGTCTGGCTATGAGACAAAGAAAAAGCAGAAGAGTATTTTGCCCAGTCTTTATAATAAATTAAAATTAGCGGCAGAAATTGTTGCAACGTCAGATTCTGGATTACGTGATTCTTGGACGACCTTAAGATATCGAGATAAAAATAAGTATCCTTTTAGTATCTTTAGCTGGAAAGCCCAAACATCTGACGCACTAAGGATGTATGTGTCGCACATCGCTATGGATAAGGTGGATGATGAGTCTGTGAGAAAGATACTAGAAGAGAACGGTGTAGCTCATTTATTAATGCTTTTGGGTGCTTGCGACAAAAATAACCAGGAAGAATTATTGCCAGTATTTACTGGGCGGACTAGGCGCATTGAGGCAGCTGACGGTGCTGGTGCTTAGGTTTATCTAATGACATTCGCAATAGCTTCAACTACACCGGCATCAAATGCAGTTGGGACGACTTTGTCGATGGTTGGATTTTCGACCAGGTTAGCTAGTGTTTCAGCAGCCGCCAATTTGTGCTGATCGGTGATTTTCTTAACTCCGTGATCTAATGCGCCGCGGAAAATTCCAGGGAAGGCTAGGGAGTTGTTGACTTGGTTTGGAAAGTCGCTACGACCCGTACCGATGATTGCGACGCCGGCTTGTTTGGCGACATCTGGCATAATTTCTGGAACGGGATTTGCTAGTGCGAATACGATTGGATCTTTCGCCATTTTTTGGACTAATTCTGGAGTGAGAAGTCCTGCGCGCGATACGCCGATGAACACGTCCGCGTCGGTGATGGCGTCTTCAATTGAGCCAGATTGTGATGCGTCGACATATTCCAATAGTGCGGTTTTTTCAGCGTTTAAATCTGTGCGTGATTTTCCGACAATTCCCCGGCTGTCCACTGCTACGATGTTTTTTGCTCCGTAAAGATTTAACAATTTGATGATTGCTGTGCCAGCTGCACCTGCGCCGATGACCACGAATTTGCAATCTGCCAGGTTTCGTCCTGTCAATTTAGCGGCGTTAATTAAGCCTGCTAATACAACGACAGCCGTGCCGTGTTGATCGTCGTGGAAGACTGGAATATCTAATTCTGCCTTCAATCGCTCTTCGATTTCAAAGCATTTTGGTGCGGCAATGTCTTCGAGGTTGATGGCTCCGAAACTTGGCGCAATGGCTTTAATGGTGGCAATGATTTCTTCTGGCTCATGAACATCTAACACAATTGGCACTGCATCGACATCGGCAAAATGCTTAAATAGCAAAGCTTTTCCTTCCATGACTGGCATGGCGGCTTTTGGTCCCAAATTACCCAAGCCCAAAATCGCTGAGCCGTCTGAGATCACGGCGACTAGATTATTTGTCCAAGTGTATTTTGGCAAATCGGCTGGATTTTCGGCAATTGCTTGGCTGACTGCGCCGACGCCAGGGCTGTAATAAGCGCTAAGCTTGTCGCGATTAAGCTCCTCTTTATCTCTGAGGCTAGTCGTAATTTTACCTTTGTATTTTTCGTGTAGTTCGAGTGCTAATTTATTGTAATCCATAACTATATTATACTCCAATTTTATTTAATTGATATTTCTTCAGATTTGTGTTATTATCTTATGTAATTGTACGAGAGTTAAATATTCGAGCCTTGTTTGATGTGGAGCCGTAGAGGTACAACTGCGTGGCCAGTCGGAGCGAGTTCGGAAGATAGGAAAAAAATTATGAGTTTTCAATTGATTGACAAAATCAACCAAGCACAAAAAAAGCAAGCAGTTGTC
>CAUTMO010000016.1:0-8981 GCA_963539815.1 uncultured Candidatus Saccharibacteria bacterium
GCTTGCTCCAGAGTAACCGTCTCAATTTTCGCACCCTTTGGCAGCGGCGCAAAACGCGGCTTTTCGTCGCCGTCAGTTTCGCCAAGCTGCAACATTGGACCAAACCGCCCAAATCGCGCAATAATCGGTTTATTTGTCTTCGGGTCAATTCCCACTTCGCGATTAGCGCCGACTTTACTTCGGTCGATCCCGCCAGATTGCTCGATCAATTTATGGAAAGGCGCGTAAAATCCGTGCAGCATTGCGCTTTTTTCCAGATTGGCGCCGGCAATTTTGTCAAATTCAGTCTCAACATTGGCGGTAAAATCGTAATCGACAATTTGCGTAAAGTGGTCCGTCAGGAAATCGGCAATCAGTTCGCCGCTTGGCGTCGGAATAAGCTTGCCGCGTGTCGAGCCAGTTTTTTCCTGAACAATACTTCGGCTAACTTCCTCGCCGTTATAGTTCAGGACAATCACATCTCGTGGCTGACCTTCGATGTCGCCCTTTTCAACATAGCCACGAGTCTGCACAGTGTCAATAATCGTGGCATATGTGGATGGACGCCCGATTCCAAGCTCCTCCAATTTCTTAACTAGCGAGCCTTCGGTGTAACGAGCTGGCGGTCTGGTGAATGTTTGACGAGCCGTAATGTCGTGAGAATTGACTTCATCGCCAGACTGTAACTTCGGCAGAAGCTCATCTTTATTGCCACCGTAAACGCGCAAAAATCCGTCAAATGTAATGACTTCGCCCTTTGCTTCAAACTGAGCGGGTTTTTTGCTCTTAGGTAAATTGTTGCCTTTGATGTCAATTGTGATAGTTGTCTTTTCTAGCTTTGCTGGCGACATTTGCGACGCTAAAGTTCGGCGTCGAATTAGGTCGTATAATTTTTGGTCATAGCTATTATTAGACGCGGTTTCCAGAGTGATGTCCGTCGGGCGAATGGCTTCGTGGGCTTCTTGGGCGGACGCGGATTTGGTCTTAAACTTGCGAACCGTTGAGTAATCTGGACCGTAAAGACGCTTGATAAAATCGGTAGCCGCCGCGATGGCTTGACCGCTCAAGTTCACCGAGTCGGTACGCATGTAGGTGATTTTTCCGTCTTGGTATAATTTTTGCGCCGAAGCCATAGTTGCTTTGGAGCTGAAACCAAGTTTAGAGTTGGCTTCCTGCTGCAAGGTTGACGTAGTGAATGGCGCCGCTGGATTACGTGTTCCGGGAGTTTTTGAGATATCGCTAACAACAAATTCGGCGGGTTTCAGGCTATTTAAGAACTCGTTAGCCGCTTCTTCTGTATCGAATTTTTGATTAAGCTCGGCCTTGAATTCTTGATTGTCGTGAATAAAAATGGCGGTAACTTTGAACTGAGAATTGCCCTCAAACTTCATAATTTCTCGTTCGCGCTCGACTAGCAATCGCACTGCTGGACTCTGAACGCGACCAGCCGATTTTCCGCCAGGAACTTTCTGCCAGACGACTGGGCTGAGCTCAAAACCAACCAGTCGGTCAAGGATTTGCCTGGCTTGTTGCGCCTGAACCAAATTCATATCCACGGTTCGAGGATTCTTAATTGCATTAGTTATGGCGTCTTTGGTGATCTCATGAAAGACGATTCGCTTAGTCGTCTCAATAGGAAGATCCAGCACCTTGCACAAATGCCAAGCAATGGCTTCTCCCTCGCGGTCTTCATCGGTTGCCAGCCAAACATTTTCCTTGCCGACTGCCTTGACATTTCTCTTTAGTTCGGTGATAACTTTCTTTTTTTCAGGATCAACTTCATAAATTGCGAAAAAATCGTTAGCCACGTCAATCGGCGGCGTTCCATCCTTTGTCTTTTTAACGATCGAGCGAATATGCCCCACGCTAGACAGGACGTGAAAATCCTTGCCGAGATATTTCTCGATGGTTTTAGCTTTGGCTGGTGACTCGACGATAACGAGATTTTTCATAACTTTATATTATAACAAATCACTATTTGGCTACAACCGCAAAGTGAATTATTGTGAGCGATCACTGAGGCGACCGAGCATTGCCATTGATCCGAGGGTGCGTTTGGCGTCTATTATTTGGCGCGGCTTTTCTTTTTCCGCGTTGCCGTTAATTGCGCGTTCTATATAGGTGCATGTTGCGTGCGCGGCGGGCAGAAGCGAAGCGGCGAATGCTCCAGCTCCTAGTTTGCGTAGAATCTCAGCAGGCTTTGGGCTGCCGGTTCGTTTGTCGACCAATTCGGCGGCGGCATAAGCGACTAAGGCTGCCGTCTCCATAGCTAGCCCCACCTTCCCTGATTTAGTCGGTCGAGTTTCGGCTTTCTCGTCACTACGTAAATTAGCGATTCCCGTAGATAGGGCGTTTATCGAGTTCAGTAGCGCAACAGTGCCAAGAATATACTTCGGAGCTAACCCTTTTTTGTTCATTTCATAGAGAATTTTTGCCATAACTATTTTGTCTGTTGTGGCATCTAATGCCGCGCCAGTATTGCTGGTCTGTCCTGTCATGCGTGCTACTTTGCCGTCCAGAACGTCAGCTAATCGCCCGACCGCGCATTCCGCCAACCCTTCAGCCGTATCGATTTTCTCAGATCCGCGTATCGCTAAAGTGGCGCCAGCTACGCTTATTAAATTAGCAACAGTAAGAACGTCCTTAGCGACTTTACGGACGGTAGGAAATACTTCTCGGGCTTTTTTCATAGTCCGTATAGTAACATCAATTTGTCAAAATAGCAATATTATCGTAATGTCCAGTTGTTCGCTCCGAGCGGCTTAATCACGCCGTTGATTTCTAGCATTGTGAGCGCCGTGGCGAAGTCTGATGCGGATAATCCTGATTTTTGTTGGATTTCGTCGCCGTCACGAAGTCCTTCTGAGATGAGTTTTATGATAATAGCTTCTTCAATTGTTGCGCTGGCTGCTAATTCTTGGCCGCTGTCTTTTTGCAATTTTTCTGGCGCGATGATTGATAAAACATCGTCGGCGTCTGTCACCAAATACGCCCCTTGCTTTAATAAGGTATTACAACCCGCCGACAGTGGGCTGGTTATGTTTCCGGGAACTACAAACAAATCTCTTCCCTGATTTAGTGCGTGCGAGGCTGTGTTTAGTGTGCCGCTTCGCTCGGCGGCTTCGGTGATAATAATTCCGTCAGCTAGCCCACTAACTAGCCGATTGCGCTCCAAAAAACTCCAACGATTGACTATTTTATTATCGCCCTTCATCCATTCTGAAACGACCGCGCCGCCCTGCTCTATGATGCTCATGGCTAGTTGATAATTGGTCCGCGGTGAAATATCAGGGAGTTCATTTGGAACGACCGCCACGACCGTTCCGCCAGCTTCAATGGCGGCTTTTTGGGCAATGCAGTCCACACCTAGTGCCAGCCCGCTCACGATTACACATCCGGCTTTTGCCAGATCTGTTGCCAATCGCTCGGTCACTTCTTTTCCATAGGCAGACGGCTTACGGGACCCGACGATTGATACGACTGGCGCCTTTGTTTCCGGCAACTTTCCCATATAACATAAGCTTTTTGGTGGATTGGCAATATGCGCTAATCTCTGGGAGAAAATATGCTCATCTGGTGTAATTCTATTGATTTCCATAAAAAATGTGGTAAAAAGTATTGACACTTTGTCAAATGTTTGCTATAATCAAGGACGATTGGTTAAGTAATCATTAACCAAACGCACCTTATACCCCCCTATTCTAACTATATGTTAGGTTGCGCGCAATGGCATTAAGTATTCTTACCCTCCACTTTTTGCGGTTCAACGTTACGCGCATACTAACCCCTTTAACTGCCCTTTTTCAAAGGCGACCTCTGTTAATGTGAGTACAAAGTTGTATTGATAGTCATCAGGCGCGGACTTTTGGAGTTTTAGTCGCGACGCTTCACTGATACGGTAGCTCGGGTGGGTTGAAGGGTAAAAAAGCGTCAGGTGATGCCCACCCTTACCTGGCGCTTTTTTGTTGGGAAAAATTATTTATTTTCTATAACATGTCGGCACTTTTCGCAAATACCTTCCAACTCAAAGTGGTGTTTTGTGACTATAAAATTATGTTTTTTACCGATGAGATCTATGAGTTTTTCGAGTTCTTGTGATTGTATAGGCTCGGCATTTTGACAATTAATGCAATATAGATGGTGATGATGCGGTATAAACGGTTCCGCCAATTCGTAATAATTCTTCCAGCCAATAGTTATGGTGTTTATAATATTCAGATTATCGAACATCAGCAGCGTACGATAAATGCTGGCACGGTTAATGTTTTTGCAGTTTTTCGCAATATCACCGACCGTAAGAGGTACGTCTGAATTTCGCAGGATATCGAATATTTGCTGGCGTGGTTTTGTCAGGCGAAGATTGTGGCGTTCAAATATTTCATTTAGCATATTGCTACCAATAGTTTATAACTTATTGCAACAAGTGTGCAATAGACTTACAGCCCGAGTAATTCATAAGGATATTTGGGTTGGCTGATTTTTGTGATATGCGCGTCGGTTATGACGTATTCGGCTTGGCTATTAACGATTTTTTGCGACAATTTACCCTTGACGATTAGCCATGTTCCATCTGAGTAGTCTGTTGAAAAGTTTTTCTCGACCAGGATTTTCATAGGCACGCTGTCAACAGTGCAGCAACTTATAACATATCTGGCAATATTGAAGTAGCTATAGCCATAGTTTTTTAACAGATCATTTGAAACGAAGCCAGTTATGGTGATGTCTTTGCCGTTAAAATAAGCGGTTTCTTTGCAGGAATTTATTGCGGTTTTCCAGCGATTTATTGAGATTGTAGAAGAGTTTTCTTTCGGTTGAGGTGCTTCGCAGCGGCTTTCAGGTTCAATAATCGCAGGACTTTCTTTTTGTGCGAGGCTGCTCGGGGAGAGTGATTTTGGTGGCAATATGTAGCCGACTGATAATATAATTATTGCAAAGTAAGATATCGGGGTAATTTTTTTCAAGCCAATTCTAGATTTGTCTTTTGCGGGTTTATTTTTTAATTGCAACATTATATCAATAAGCAAAAGTATGACGCCGATTACGCTAATTATGACCGCGAATGTGTGATAGCGTGGATGAACGTAAAAGCCGAGTTGGTCGCGCCAAGCTAATAGCAAAATATATACACAAACGACAATTCCGCCAATTGATTTTGCAAGGTTAGCGTACATATAAGTTAACTCCCAGTCCGACAATTAGAGATAAGACGAATACAGTTAAGGTAATTGTTGCAATAAATTTCCAGCGAAAAGTTGTTTTTAACAACGTAATCATTTTTATGTCTATCATCGGTCCGAATAGCAAGAAAGATAAAATTGAGCCTGTCGTGAAATTTCGCACGTAAGCCAGTGCGAAGAACGCGTCGATGCTGGAACATATCGAGATGATGAAACTTAGTGTGATCATGGATATGACTGATAGGAAAATGTCGCCGCCGACGGCGTTTATGATGAATCGCGGAACGAAGATTTGTGTGGCGGCTGCGATGCTGGCACCTAAAACCAACATAGTAAATAATTGCCAGAATTCATTGCGTGATGAGCTGAATATATTTGACAATTTTGAACCGTGATTATGAGAGTGGCAAAGTTTTTCAAACTCTGGATTAATGACGGAATCTTCCTTAAAAAAGCTGACGATAAAAGCGGTTATTTGTACGATAATTAGCGCAAAAATAATTCGCCACCAAACCATTCGGGTGTCAAAACTGAAGGCGGTCATAGTTGAAATTATGGTTATCGGGTTTAAGATTGGCGCGGCGAAAAGAAAGCTAATAACGTCGGCGGGTTTCAGTCCATTTGCTATTAAGCTGCGTGCAATTGGTACGTTACCACATTCGCATACAGGTAAAATTAGCCCGATCATAGAGAGTGTAACTCGTCGAAGAAAGGCGTTTTTTGGCAATATTTTGAAAACGTCTTTTGATGATAAAACGTACCTGATAAGCGCGGATATGATAATTCCTAAAATTAAAAATGGGACCGCCTCGACAATTACGCTTAGCGTCAGCGTGATGAAATCTTGTAACGACGGAAGTAATTTATTGCACCATTCTGCAAATTCTCCGTTTAATAACATAACGCCGAATCGCGAGCTGAATTGATAAATAGAAATTATAAGGACGCCAAAAACCACCCAACCGATCAATTCGCTGTTGGCTGACAAAAACTTTTTTATGCGACCATCTGGCGATTTTTGTGCCATATATAAAATTATACTCCATGCTTATGCTATACTAAATCAATATGAAGCATCTTTTACATTCACATCATCCGTTTCGGATTTTCTGGTTTTCGGTCCTATTAACCTTAGGTTTGGGTAGTTTGATTTTTAGTCATATGGGTGTTAGCGGTCTTTGGTTATTTACTATTTTGGTGGTTCTGGAAGTTACGTTCAGCTTCGACAACGCGGTGATAAATAGCAAGGTTTTGGCGGGAATGAGTCAAGTCTGGCAGAAAGTTTTCCTGACGGCTGGCATATTTGTGGCGGTGTTTGTCGTTCGATTTATATTGCCAATTGCTATTGTGATGATTGCGAGCGGCCACGGATTTATGGATGTTGTCAATCTGGCGCTTCATAAACCTGTTGAGTACGGCAAAATCCTGCACGAGGCGTCGCCGATGATTGACGCGTTTGGTGGTGCGTTTTTGATTATGATTGGGCTTAGCTATTTCATCGATTACAACAAGCGTGTTCACTGGATGCGACACGTTGAGCCGATTCTGGCGAAGGCCGGGCGATTTGAGAATTTTAAGGTGTGCATAATGCTTAGCGTGGCGGCTGTTTTGTATTTTACAGTCGAGGCGCCGCATAAATCTTTGGTGCTGATTTCAGCGGTTCTTGGAATTGTGTTGCATATTGGGTTGGAGCTATTTGGGTCATTTTTCCATGAAGATGACGCAAAATCCGTTAAGATTAAAACCGGTTGGGCGGCGTTCGCTAGCTTGTTATATTTGGAAATTTTGGACGCCAGCTTTAGCTTTGACGGTGTGATTGGTGCGTTTGCTATTACTAACAGTGTGCTACTGATCGTGGCCGGACTGGGCGCTGGGGCAATTTGGGTTCGATCGCTAACCGTATATTTGCTGCGAACAGGCGCACTTAGCAAATATAAATATCTGGAAAATGGCGCTCACTGGGCAATTATGGCGCTCGGCGTGATGATGATTGCCAAATTATTCCACTTGGAATTGCCAGAATGGGCGACGGGCGGCTTGGGCTTGTTGTTCGTGAGTTTAGCGGTCGGCAGCAGCATATTGGAAGCTCGATCGATCAATCTTCAAGAAGCTGCGGCTACAAAATTACATCAAGCCGAAGAGCAATTGAAGAACGGCGCGTCAAAAATTGTGCCGCGAAAACGACGCTAGAATCTGGTTTAATATTTTATACTGAACGGCTCGATAGTTCCGTTAATAAATTTCTCGATCAAATTAATTGATTCGGGTAATATCCAGCTTTGGAGAATCTTTTGCTCATCTGAGTTGAACTTGCCTAGGACAAAATCTACGTCACCAACTTGACGCCTAAATAAATTATCTGTGCCAATACGAATATGCCAAAAATCTGATCCAACGTGAGCGTGAAGGGATTTTAATCCGTTGCTGCCTGCGTCTCGTCCGCCTTTACGGGTTCGAATTTTACCAAAATCCAGTGCCGTGTCGTCGTGAATAATTAGTAAATCATCCAATGTCAATTTGTAAAAATCTAAGATTGCTCGAGCGGAAATTCCGACCTCATTGTAAAAAGTAGTTGGCTTAACTAGTAAAACTTTTTCTCCAGAAATATTCAGCTCGGCAATATCTGCGGAAAATTTTGGCTTATTGCAAAAAACTGCATTATTCTCTGATGCAAATTTATCAATAGCCAAAAACCCAGCATTATGCCTCGTGTTTGTGTATTTTTCGCCTGGATTTCCCAACGCTAAGATGACTTTCATAGACTTAGTATATCACCTTGTGAAAATGACGTATAATAAGCATATGGCAAAACGCGACGATGATTTGGAATTTAGCATTAATGCGCCGTTTGATGATGGGCGAGCGATTATCGATAAAGTTCCGTTGTATTTGGTGAACGGCTCGTTGGGCGCTGGGAAAACTAGTGTCCTTGAATTCTTATTGCAACAAAGTGACTATAAGGGCTCTCGGGTGATTGAGAATGAATATGCTAATGAAAACGTTGACGGTTATCGATTGGAGAAATTGGCGGATGTTGTGACGACTTTGGCTGGCGATTGTGTTTGTTGTTCGTCAAAGCATGCGTTGACGCGGATGCTACTTGACTTTTGTCGCAATTCCCCCGCCCCAGTGTTTATTGAGGCGACTGGCGTGGCGAGAACGATGAATTTGGTCGAGAAATTGATTAATGCACAAATATTCAATAAGTACGAGTTGGCGCAGAGTTTTTATGTTATTGACGCACATGAGATTGTGCGTGGAATTGAGCCGGCGCATGAAATTGAGTTGCAAGCGGCGGATATGATTTTAGTAACCAAAGAAGATTTGCTAAGTGACGACGAGCGACTACGATATGAATCCAAGCTGAGCTCCCTGCCTTACGGAAAAATACTGAGCGCACCACGCGGTCGGTTTGACCTAAGTAAATTAACCACGCCGTCGGGACTACTAACGTTTTTTGATAAGTACGATGGCGAGTTGGTCGTGCCGGATAATCCGACGTATGCCGTGCTGGATGTTTCTGGTATGAAAATTGCTGCGGCGACTCTGGAAAAAATTTGGCCGGAACTTTTTGATGCTTATAAACTCAGGCGAATGAAGGGCTGTTTTATTGATGATAATGGCGTGCGGCATCATTTGGAGGCAACGGAAAATCAGATTCAAATAGCTAATTCTGCAGTGGAAGAGCCAGCAAAAATTGTGCTAATTGGTGAACGTGCGGACGAAATTACGCGTGAAGTTTTGTCGGCGCAATTGATGATGTTTGAATGAAAGTTCGCTTTCGTCGTTTCCGACTCATCAGCATAGATACGCATCTATGGAGCG
>CAUTMO010000017.1:0-8559 GCA_963539815.1 uncultured Candidatus Saccharibacteria bacterium
ACGACTAAAGTTATTGATGCCATATCGACACATTCTGACAAACGTCAACCAACCTCGTCGACGCTGACGTATACGAATAGTTTCTTTGCTTTTGTTGGATTTATTAGCTGATTTCATTATTGTTTATAACTCCCTCTCGCCTGATCAGAGGTGATTTTACCATGATCAATTGTAATAACGCGCCGCTTCAATTTATTAACAATCTCCACGTTGTGAGTCGTCAAAATAACCGTCGTACCATACTTGTTAATCTTTTCTAGCAAGCGAACAATATCCCAGCTATGCTTAGGATCCAAGTTTCCAGTCGGCTCATCGGCAATCAAAATCTTCGGCTGACGCACCACCGCACGCGCAATCGCTACACGCTGACGTTCACCACCAGAAAGCTGATGAGGAAAATGCTTTTCCTTCCCCTTAAGACCAACCAACTCGATCACCTTCGGCACAGTTGCCTTAATTTCTCGATTTGTCATTCCAGCAATTTCCAGCGCAAACGCCACATTTTCAAACACCGTTCGATTCGGAAGCAACTTAAAATCTTGAAAAACCACGCCAATTTTCCGACGCAACAGCGGAATATGCTTGTCCTTCAAATTGTCATAATCAATTCCGCCAACCACAATTTTTCCAGAGCTTGGCTTTTCTTCCCTGGTCAAAAGCTTCAAAAGTGTCGATTTGCCAGCACCCGACGTACCAACAATAATCACAAATTCACCAGCGCCAACATGAATGCTTGCTCGATTCAATGCCGGCTTGTTACTTTTTCCGTAGTTCTTCGTTACCCTATCTAACAGAATCATTACTAGTATTATAACATAAGCTAAATATTTTTAGAATTAGCATTTTGTTCTAAATATGCCGTGATGAATTCGTCAATATCGCCGTCCAAAACACCTTGAGCGTTGCGATTTTCGTGCTTTGTGCGCGTATCCTTAACTAGCGTGTATGGATGCAAAACGTAATTTCTAATTTGACTACCCCAGTTTGCCGATTCGCCAGCCCTAAGATCAGACAGAGTTTCGGCGTGTTGCTCTAATTTCATCGCTAGCAATTTTGACCGCAAAATCTTCAACGCCGTTTCTTTATTCTGAATCTGCGAGCGCTCATTCTGAATAGCCACCGTTATTCCCGTCGGCTCATGCGTCACCCGAACCGCCGAATCCGTCGTATTTACACCTTGACCACCCTTGCCGCCCGAACGATAGACGTCAATTCTTAAATCATTCGGGTCAATTGATATTTCATCGGGCGCGTCAATTTTCGGCAAAACCTCGACAAGCGCAAAACTAGTCTGGCGCAAATTGTCCGCATTAAACGGACTTAATCGCACCAAACGATGCACGCCATTTTCCGACCGCAATTTTCCATAAGCAAAGGATCCAGAAATCTCCAAAACGACCGTTTTAATTCCAGCGTCATCATTTGTCGAGCGTTCCAGCGTATCAACCTTCATTCCAGACTTTTCCGCCCAGCGCAAATACATTCGCTCCAACATCGCCGCAAAATCCTGCGCATCCAGCCCGCCCACGCCAGCGGAAATGCGCATAATTGCCGAGCGATTGTCATATTCGCCGGAGAATAACAAATCGGTTTTATGCCTATCAAAACTCTTCTCAATTGCCGAAACTTGCGCCTGGAATTCCGGCAATAAATCGTCATCACCAAGTTCCATCAGTTCCACCATATCACCAACCTGCACTGTCAAAGTCTGCCAAGGCTCGACGATCTGACGAAGGCTGGCGGCTTGTTTCGTTAATTCTTGGGCGTAATCAGGATTATTCCAAATTTCCGGCTGGTTCAATTGATCATCCAGCTCCGCCAATTTCTGCTCCAAATCAGAAAATTTCAGCGCTTTTTTAGCCTGTTCAATTTCTTTTTCCAATTCACCAATTTTCTTTTTTAGCGGTTGCATATATTTTATTGTACCATTTTTCAGCGCTCAATTCTCTGTTAAAATAAAAAGATGGATAAAGATATTGAGAAAATTCTATTTACGAACGAAGATATAAAAACGGCAGTTCAAAAACTTGGGAAAAAATTGACCGAGGATTATCACGATAAAAATCCTGTTGTCGTGGGTATTTTACGCGGCGCAGCGCCGTTTATGATCGACTTGATACAGGCGATGGATTGCTATATGGAAATTGATTTCATGGCGGTCTCCAGCTACGGCGACGACACAAAATCTTCTGGATCTGTAAAAATTATCAAAGATTTGGACACCGACGTGACAGATAGGCACGTGTTGATCGTTGAGGACATAATTGACAGTGGTCGAACCGCCCAGGCGCTAAGAGAATTATTTGCCGCAAAAAATGCTGCGTCGGTAAAAATATGTTCGCTATTAGACAAGCCAGCGCGACGCGAAGTTGATGCAAAAGCCGATTATGTTGGTATTGATACGCCGAATGAATTTGTCGTTGGCTACGGACTGGATTTTCGCCAGCAATATCGCAACTTGCCATACATTGGCGTCTTAAAACCAGAAGTTTATCAAGATTAAAGTTCTTCTACGGCGGCGACAAATTGCTCGCCACGATCAGAATAGCTCTTAAACATATCAAAGCTGGCGGCCGCCGGGCTAAGAATTACCACGTCGCCAGATTGCGCTTTATTTTTGGCTAGTTTGGCAACTTCTTTCATTCCCGCCATATCCAATTGGACAATCTCGCAATCAACTTTTTCTTCCCTTAAAACTTCCCTAATTTCATCAGCGTTAGCGCCATTAATAATTATCGATCGCATATTTTGCCTGGCAATTTCTTTCGCTAATTCAGAATAGTCCGCGCCTTTATCCGATCCGCCCAAAATCAAAATTTTCGACTCCACAAAAGCTTTTAATGCCGCAATCGCACTGCCCGGAGTGGTCGAAATACTGTCATCATAATATTTCACGCCGTATTTTTCAGCAACAAACTTCAATCGATGCGGTAACCCTGTAAACTCGCTAAGCCCCTTCTTTATCTCATCATCCGACACGTTTGGCAAAATCGACTTCACCGCCAATATCGCCGCGCACACATTGTCGACATTATGCTTCCCTGGCAAGCAAATCGCAGAAATTATATCGTCCGAAAGAACAAATGGATATTCCTTTTTCTGAGCCAAACTCGCATCTGCAATCGACGAACTAAACTCATTTTGAGGATTATAAACAACATAATCATCCGCGGTTTGGAACTTGGCAATATTCGCCTTTGACGCCAAATAATCATTAAAATCAGCGTGAACGTTCAAGTGGTCAGGTTCAATCATCAACACCACGGCAACATGCGGAGATTCCTGCAAATCCCACAATTGAAAACTGGACAATTCGTAAACGACAATGTCATTTTTCTCAATTTTCGGCAAAATATCCAAAGCTGGCACGCCGATATTCCCCACCAAATGAACGGTTTCACCTGCCGCGCGCAAAATCGACGAGATAAAACTACACGTCGTTCCCTTGCCTTTTGTGCCAGTCACACCAATTATGGTCGCTGGGCAATTGGCAAAAAACTCATTTGTCGCCGACCAAATTTGACCGCTAGTCTTTATCTTTTTTGACGGAAGACTTGGCGACCTAACGATTAAATCCGCGTCATCCAGCCCCGAAAATCCCGTCTGATAAGCCACATTTTCCGGTAAATTATCTACTTTTTCGCGTTCGTCTGCCACCAAAAAAACAGCTTCCGGAAACTTCTCCCGAAAATACCGCAAATTAGATTGACCTTCGACACCAAAACCAGCAATGACAATTTTCATAACCTGATTATATCACGGGCAATTTACGATTACACCCTAAAACAGCTTGTCGAGCTTATCGTACAGCTTTGTTAATAGCTCTTTTTCTTCCGAAGTAACTGCAGCCAACGTCCACGTGTTGGATGCAAAAAATTGACGAGCCGTTTCAATCAACTGATCAGGAGTTACCGCCAAAATAGAATCTGGAACGGCAGCATAATCTCTCACGAAATCATCAGCAAAATATCGTCCTACGTAGAAATTGCTTACTTGCCCAACAGTTTGAGCGCCCATTTGATAACGACCCAACGAATATGACTTCACACTTTCCAAATCTTCATCAGAAATAGATCCAGCCAAAACTTTCTTTAATTCTCTCACAATAATATCAAAGAGCTTTTCTGCAGTTTCAACATTTACTTGTCCACCAAAATCCCAAGCCGAATCGTAAAAACCAATCGACGTATCACTAAAAATACCATACGCCAAGCCTTTTTTACGAGCCGCGCCAAAAATCCGTGAGCTCATCGTGCCGGTCAGAATGTGATTCAATGCGTTCATGGCCGTGACTTCTTCATCGCTTAACTCGCGCGGAATCATCATCGACCAACCAAACGTCAAATTCGTCGCCTCTTTTCGTCTGACTAAAACCGGATTAGCCCTGCGCGGTTCATCACGCGGAATAACAAATCGCTCGCCCGTCTCTAATTGCCATCCCTCAAGGTGTTCTTTAATAGCCGCTTTTCGTCCAGCCATTTTTCCAGCCACCACAAACCGCATATTCTTCAAAGTATGCGTTCGCTTGTGATGATTTTTAATGTCTTTCAGTTCAATATTAGCAATTGTTTTCAGGCGCTGATTATACGTCAAAATATCTTCACCCAGCGCCTGCTGAATGCGCGGCCACATCACGCGATTGTGATTGTTGAGATAACCAGTTAACTCAGAGCGAACATTACCCTTTTCCGCCTCAAGCTCATCAGCATTGAAACGCGGCGTTGTAATAGCCAGCCTCTGAAGCTCCAAAATTCTGTCCCACTCAAAATCCGCACAAATCGCTTCATAAACCATTGAATAGTCAGAAGTGTAAGCGTTGTGATAAGCACCGTTCTTGGTAAATTCCTGCTCATAATTGTGCTCCGAACGAAACTTTTCATTCGCGCCGAACGCCATATGCTCCATAATGTGAGCAGTTTCATAAATATCTTTATTCAGGACATAGCGATTACCCGCCCTGAATTGCACCTGAAAACTCATTACCGTAGCATCTGGAACGTCAATCAACAAGCCGCGCGCACCATTCTTCAGTCTAATTTCCTCAACTGTATGTTTCATTGCCTAATTCTCTGATTATTTACGATTTTTCTTACGGTTCTGTCGCTGGGCCTTTTTCTTCTTTCGAGCTTGATTCTTCGCACGATTTGATTCCGCGCTAGTCTTGCCCTTTTTTACAGAGAAGTCATCGTCGCGATTTTCCTCGCCCGAACCAATTTCATTTACGCCACGCTCAACGGCATTTTCCGCCAACCTAGTTAGTTCAGTATCATACTCATCGTCTTGAGATTGACGAACTGTAGCGTCGGCTTTATGGATATTAAATATCGTTGCCAAGACTTCATCGCGAAGATTAGCTTGCAAACTCTCAAACAACTTCTGAGATTCTGATCGATATTCCACCAAAGGGTCACGCTGTCCAACACTTCGCCAGTGAATTCCCTCGCGCAAATGTTGCATATTTTCCAAATGCTGCATCCATAACGTATCCAACACCGCCATGTAAACTTCGCGCTCAACTCCACGCAAATCATCAGCGCCAATCTCACGCTCTTTCTCTGCGTAAGCTTCTTCAGCCAGCTCCAGCGCCTTCTCATAGCGCAAACGATCTTTCTTCTCCTTGCCAACCTTTTCAATTTTCTCCTTATCAACTGGGAAAATAACCGAAAAATCCTCGACAAACTTTGGATTATTCTTCGATGGAAGAGTTGTCAATTCATGAACTTTAGCTCGCAATAATCGCTCAATTTCTGGCTTAATATTATCGCCTTCCAAAATCCTACGTCGCATAACATAAACGACGCGACGATGGCGGTTAATCACATTGTCGTATTGAACAACATTTTTGCGCGTATCAAAGTTGTAGCCTTCAACTCGCTTCTGCGCCGCTTCCAACGTTTTCGATACGGCACGAGTTCTGATTGGCGTATCATCATCAACACCCAATCTGTCCATCAATGATGCAATTCGCTCACCCTGGAAAATTCGCATCAAATCATCTTCGGTCGAAACGTAAAACTGAGTCTCACCTGGGTCGCCCTGGCGTCCGCCACGACCGCGCAACTGATTGTCAATTCGACGTGATTCGTGTCGCTCTGAACCGATAACAACCAATCCGCCCAATTCCTTGACGCCCTCACCAAGCTTAATGTCCGTACCACGACCAGCAATATTCGTAGCCAAAGTAATCGCGCCTTTTTCGCCGGCTTTCGCAACAATCGCAGCCTCACGCTCATTGTTCTTAGCGTTCAGAATCTCAAATTTAATGCCTTCTTTTTCCAAATATTTGGCAATTTGCTCATTCTTTTCAATAGAACCAGAGCCAACCAAAACAGGACGACCTTGCTTATGGTAATCCTTAATCGCCTCAGCGACAGCTTTGAGCTTGGCTTTTTCAGTCTTGAAAATCAGATCTTCCTTATCCTCGCGAATAACTGGTTTGTTCGGTGGAATTTGGATAACATCAAGTGAATAAATTTGCTGGAACTCTTCGGCTTCAGTGAACGCCGTACCAGTCATACCGGAAAGTTTATTGTACAAACGGAAATAATTCTGGAAGGAAATTGTCGCCAAGGTCATACTCTCTTCCAACACAGGAACGCCTTCTTTTGCCTCAATTGCCTGATGTAAGCCTTCGTTGTAACGGCGGCCCTGCATCAAACGACCAGTATGTTCGTCAACGATGATCACCTCGCCGTCATTGGTTACAACGTAATCCTTGTCGCGCTTGAACAATGTCTGCGCTCGCAAAGCTTGATCCATGTGATAAACACTGCGCACGTGATCTGGTGTGTACAAATTTTTTATTCCCAACAATTTCTGGACCTTTTCAACACCTTCATCAGTCAAAGCAACACTTCGGCGCTTCTCATCCAAAACGTAATCTTCCGGAACCAACTTCGCGGCGATTTTAGCAAACGTGTAATAATTGTCAGGATTTTCAGCCGCTGGAGCAGAGATAATAAGTGGCGTACGAGCTTCGTCAATCAAAATTGAATCAACTTCGTCAACGATTGCGAAGTTCAATTCACGCTGCCTGAGCAAATCAACGTCGTTAACCATATTGTCGCGCAAATAGTCAAAGCCAAACTCGTTATTCGTGCCGTATGTAATGTCCGCAGCGTAAGCCTCTTTACGTGAAACCGGACGAAGCTTTCGCATTCGAGGATCGTCGTGGTGCTCATTATCATAATCTTTATCATAAACAAATGACGCTTCATTGATAATCACACCAGTGGTCAAGCCTAGAAAATCATACACTTGGCCCATCCAACCAGCGTCGCGCTGAGCCAAATAGTCATTAACCGTCACCACGTGAACACCCTTGCCTTCCAAAGCATTCAAGTAAGTCGGCAATGTCGCCACAAGAGTCTTACCTTCACCGGTCTTCATCTCGGCAACGTTGCCCTCATGAAGAACCATACCGCCAATCAACTGCACATCATACGGACGCTCGCCAATCACACGCTTAGCAGCTTCCCTTGCTACAGCAAACGCATCTGGCAAAATCGTATCAAGCGTCACACTCTTCTTCGACAAACGCTTTTTCAGCTCGTCAGTCTGCGCACGAAGCTCCTTGTCGGACATTTTTTCATATTTGTCGTTTAAGCCATTAATAACGTCAACTTGCTTACGTAGTCGCTTCAAAATCTTCTTCTGTGGATCGCCAAAAATCTTACTCAGCGCTTTTTGTTGTGTAATTGCCATAAACCTTAAAACTCCCTCACTTTCAGGCATTTTCAAAAACTTCTTTTATTATAACTTTTTTCGGGCAATTTGAAAAGAAAAAGCGCCCAGAATATGGACGCTTTCCTGCTAATTTCATCTACCAATTATTTTCGACCGAAAGTTTGCTTTAGCTTCGCCAAAACTCCGCGACTTCCGCCAACGTGAGCTAGCACATCGTCTTTATACTTACGAACTTGACCATTCAACCTAGCTTCAACGATGTCGATTGCCGCCAAAACGTTCATGGTTGAATCCTTAGCTACAATCTTCTTATCCGGCACGTTGATAATAACTTCAACCTCATATTTGTTGCCGCCAGGATTATCGATTTGCTTAATCTTAACGTCTGCAGATGCACTTTTTCGCGCGTGGCGTGGCAAGTATTTTCCCAACGAACCAATTTTTCGCTCAACGTATTTTTTTGTTGTAGCGTTCAGCTCATATTTAACGCCAGTAATTGTAATATCCTTAATCATTTTTCCTCCTACTAACTAATACGCTCTTATTATATCACGTCACGGCCATTCATATATAGACGAAGTACTTCAGGGACAGTTAAAGTTCCATCTGGATTCTGGAAATTCTCCAAAATCACTACCAATGAGCGAGCCAGCGACACCGCAGTTCCATTCAATGTATGAACAGATTCAATCGTGCCATTTTCTCGCCTGACTCGAATGTTCAAACCACGAGCTTGATAATCAGTACAATTTGAGCAACTCGTCAACTCGCGATAAGTTTGGTCAACTGGCGACCAATATTCAATGTCGTACTTCTTCGCAGCCGGCGCACCCAAATCGCCCGCCGCAATATTAACCACGTGATAAGAAATCC
>CAUTMO010000018.1:0-6823 GCA_963539815.1 uncultured Candidatus Saccharibacteria bacterium
CGACAACTTGTTCCTTCTTAAAACCACGCGCCAATAATTGCTGAATGAGGTTATGTGGCGTATCAATTGTGATAATCTTACCACTATCCATAATCGCCAGACGGTCACACAATAATTCCGCTTCGTCCATATAATGCGTCGTCAAAAGAATCGTAATTCCCTCGTCACGAATTTCCTCAATCAAGTCCCACAAATTTCGGCGCGCCTGCGGATCAAGTCCTGTTGTCGGCTCGTCCAGAAACAATACTTTTGGATTATTTACCAATGTTGAAGCAATCGCAAAACGCTGTTTTTGACCGCCAGAAAGTTGCTCGACATAATTCTTAGCCTTTTCCGTCAATTGAACCTTAGCGAGCAGTGCCTCGGTATCAACTGTCCGACCATATAAACTGCCAAACATTTTCAATTGTTCGCGCAAAGTTAGTTTGTCATAAAAAGCCGTCGACTGAAGCTGAATGCCAATTATATTCTTAATGTCCTTAGGTTTCTTAGCGACATCTATGCCGTCAATTGTAGCCGTACCGCCGTCAATTGACCTGAGTGCTTCCAGCATTTCCAACGTTGTTGTTTTACCCGCGCCGTTAGGACCAAGAATCCCAAATATCTCGCCCTTTTTAACTTCAAACGACACGCCGTCGACCACGTTATTTCCATCATAAGTTTTAACGAGTTTATCGACTTTTATAATTGGCTCAAGTTTCACTCCGTAAACTCCTCTCTGTTGTAATTATAGTAAAACCGGTCTTCACTTATCATCAATAATAACAAAACCAAAGTACTAGTGCTATACTTATAATATGCGCATTCAGAGAAAAAAAGCAAAACCAAAATCGAAAAAACTATTTATTATCATACCGTTTTTGATATTGCTATTTTCGGCGGGGCTATTTGGAATATATTTTCTCAATCAATCACACTCGCGACAAACGACTGCACCTTCTGACGAAAAGTATTATTTTGCCGATTCGAAATATTCTGGCATTCGCTCAAAATTTGTCACCAGAGATAACAAACGGGAAAAAGTTTCAATTGAATATCCGATCACGGAAAATGAAAAGATTAATCGCTTAATTAGCGAGTCGATTGATAAAATTGATCGCGATTTTCAGAATACGGTTTTACTGGCGACAGTTTTTGATAAGCCAATGACCGAAACAATTGGCTATCAAGTAACGCACAACACTTCAGAAGCACTGTCAATTGTCATCAATATTAAGCAAGATATGAATGGCGCACATCCAGCATCAATGACGCAATTTTGGACTTTCGACAAAAAATCTGACGAAGTTGTCAGCTTGGCTGATTTTACAGAACAGTCCGATGAAGCGGCCGAAGCAATCATATCCGCTGCCAAAAATAGCATTTCTCAGACTATCAAACAACGCCAGCAGCCAGAAATTGACCTGAACGAAATCATAAATAAAGAAGCTTTGTCTAATTTCATCATCACCAACGACGGCAATGCATTGGCTTGGCCGCTCGGTCAGGCGTCGCTACTGCCATCATCTTACGGAGAATTGACAATTACCGTACCAATTTCCTCCGTCTCTAAATATCTGCAAAACCCAACGGCGAGAAAATTCGCCAACATCCCCAAACCTGCAGAAAAACCAAAACCGGCACCTGCTACTCCAACACCTACCGTCGCAAATAAAACAATTGCTCTAACTTTTGACGACGGACCTGGACCATACACCGAAAAACTGTTGGACATATTGGATAAGTACGACGCCAAGGCGACATTTTTCCTAATCGGCAGCAAAGTTTCAGCACGCGCCAACACATTACGCCGTATGCAGTCGCGCGGACATCAATTAGGCAATCACTCTTGGTCGCACCCAGAGTTGAATAAGGTCTCGGCGGAGCAGCTCGCTAATGAAATTGACCAGACAAATAACGCCATAAACCAAGCCGTCGGCACCAAACCCAATATCATACGTCCACCGTACGGCGCGTTTAATCGGGCAGTTTTGGAGCAGTTCCGTCAGCGCGGAATGTCGGCAATTGTTTGGTCTGTCGATACGCGCGACTGGGCTGATCGTAATAGCGAAATTGTCTGTTCAAGGGCTGTCGCTGGCGCTCGCAACGGAGCTGTGATTTTAATGCACGATATTCATCCGACATCCGTGAATGCTGTTCCTTGCATTCTTGACTCACTCAAACAACAAGGCTATTCATTCGTAACGGTACAAAATTTAATCGGCGATATGACACCGGGCGCCGTTTATCCATAAACTTAATCAATCTCAAATATCTTATACTTTGAAGTTGCACCACGTACTAATTTAACTTTGGACGGCGCAACCTTAAAATGTTTTGCCAATAATTTAATAGCCGCCGCGTTGGCTCGACCTTCAATTGCTGGAGATTTGACATAAACCGTCAATGTGTCATTGTCATTTTTCACAACTTCCTCACGATGGCGAGAGTTTGGTTTAATGTGTACGGAGATTTTCATAAAACCTTAAAAATCTATCACTTCCAATTCCCGCGGCAAGATTTCTCTCGCTTCCGCCGTTCCCGCAACTAATTGATAATCCTGAAGTTTCTGCGGTAAACCATTTTCGATAAATTGATAATTGACCTGATGTTTATCGTTAAAATAATTAAGCAATTCCGCATTCAAGAAATGATCGCGCGGCGCACTTACCGAGCCATCTTTATTAAAAACCAAAGCTATCGACACACCAGAAGTCGTCCCATTTTCGTCTTTAGCATAATTCGCAGTCACTAAGTGAACTGTCGGCTCAAATTTCAAAGCCGATTTACTAGAATTATTCACCTGCTCCTGACTAAGACGCGCTAGTTGTCGATTTATTTCATCTACCAAATCATCAGTGCTCATCTCGCCGTTAGATTCTCGGCAATATTCACAATCGTTCAATGACTTAACATATTCCAGCAGCAACTGTATATCAACCTCAGCGTCTTTAATGTTATGTCGAGCCAATTGACCAACCATTTGCTCTAGCGATTTCAACAAACCATAATCTTTGGCTTTTTCAGCGGCGTCACCAATGCGAATAATAGCACGAGCGACATTAATAGTATTTTCTTTATCATTCATACGCTTATTATATATCTATTTACACAATTCTTCTTGTTTCTTGATAGCAATTCTAACCGCCCACGAACCAACTAATGCTATCAGCCGATAAAGTACACTAGAATTATAACTAACGTTCGAAGTCGTATCATCTTCTGGATTCAACGGACTATCATCAGCCCAAACTCCCGGATAAACGCCAGACATATTTGTATTATTGGTGACGTCTTCGTCACAATTATAATTAGCTTTTTCCTCCGATGAATCATCTGGTAAAGTAGGAATTTCCCGAGGAACTGGAGCATTTAAATCCTCTTTCAAAACATTATCAATGTCATCACAATAATCGCTCGACTCTTCGACTTTTACAGAGCATTTTACCTCATCACAATCATCCGTAGCAACCAATTCGCTACATTCTTCAGCCAATTCAGTTTTTTCCGCGACTTTTTTCACAACCTCATCGACAATATTATTCTGACCAATTTCATAGTCGGCTAATTTCAAATCAGGAATAAATTGTCCTATTACTTCAGACTTGCTGGTCGGCAATTCTTCCGATTCACGCGTAACTTCTTCGCCCAATTCTGCGCAATCACCCAAATCATCCACCATATTATCTGTTTCATTCACGACCGTACAATTGTCAAAATCTTCGTCCACAGCAACATTCTCCGAATCTTCGAAAGATACTTCACGCTCTTCAAGATCGCATTGCGGTAAAGTTGGCGAATCCTCCTTATTTTCTATCAACTCAACAGGTTCAGTTCTTTTACATGCAGCCTCACCACTCAACTTGATCTCAGCTGGCGAATTATTATCCACCACATCCATTTCATTATTGACTTGAACAAAATCACGCACAGGCAAGGAATTTGACTCATCAGAAATAGCTTTCTCAGTTAAATCTTTTTCTGGAGTAGAGTCCTCCAAAATCGGTGCCGAATTTATATCGTTTTCATCTCCTATATAGCTATCTTTTTTTATAGGTAATTCTCTCGGCAATTCATCCTCTTCATCAACAGTCGGAGCTTGATTCTCAAAAGACACATCTTCTTTATGAATATCTACTTTTTTATCAACGTCTTCCGAATCCACCAAGTTAATTTGACTATCCACCTCAGCCTCTTCCGACTCTTCATTAATTTTCGGCGGGATATTTTCTTTGATTATTTTCGCGCTTGGAATATTTTCCGACGACACACTCTCACTATTCAAACATTCATCATCCGTCGGCTTGTTCGCCTCATTACTTTCCGCCGACACGCGCATCGACGCATCATCATCGCTCATTTCCGACTTAACCGCAGGTTTTTCTGATACGGATTCAGTTTTTTCATTTTCTGATGGATTTTTTTCAATCGACTCGGGCGGCTTCTCTTCATTATCAGCACTGACATATCCGGCAACAACAACACCACAACCATCATCCATTAAGGCAGACAAATAACTCTCTGGCTCTTTTGCTGCCGGCTGTAAATTCTCTTTGGCAAAATTTCGCATTCTTAATATTGGACAGTTTCCCGCCGCAGCGCAACTGTCGCACGCTGCGCTGGCTACGTTTTGGCAAATTTCCGATCGCCTTTCGTCACTCAAATATTCTTCTGTTGTTTCCGCTTCATTTTCTTCGGCAAATGACGTATCAATTTTATCACCGCTAGCAACCGCTTCTACCAAATTTAATTCAGTCGCATCATCATCAATTTCTGAAGATAGATCCTGAAAATTAACATCGCCATTCAACGCCGAGAAAACATTAAAATCGCCCGCTCCATCTGCCAAACCTTCGTTCATTGCTCAAAAAACGTCTCCGTTGAAATTTTCAATTCACTTACGCCGGCAGCGGATAATTTTTGCCAAACATCTCTAACGAACGGCAAACTGCCACAGACCAAAAAATGCGCATCTTCTGGCGTTTCATGAACAATTTTTTCTACATCAAATCGACCGTTAAACCAACCATCTTTTTCCTCGATCTGCTGGCGAGTACTGAACTTCTTCACTTTAATATTTGACGCCGCTAGCTCATTTTCAAAAACCATATATTCTGGCGATTTTTGGCTAAAATATAAAAACGTCGGCTGGCTAGAACTTGCCATAACGCTCCAAATTGGACTAAGTCCGCAGCCCGCAGCAATTCCGACCAAAGGACTTTCTGTTTGCGGATTAAAATCGCCATAAGCGTGGCTAATTTGTAATTTATCGCCAACATTCCGTGAACATAAATAGCTAGAAAATTCACCGCCAACATTCTTCACGGTAATTGACATTAGCTCATCGTCAGGAGTAGAAGAAATGCTATAAGCCTTCCCTTCACGCACACTACTACCATCAATAAAAACCGTAATATATTGTCCGGCGGTAAAGTCGAACGGTCGCGCAAAATATAACGTCTTCACTTCAGGATTTTCCTGACGGACGCGCACAATTTCAACCTCTAATGAATCACGCATTCTCCAACGTACCTTTCCATTATTTTCTGAGCTTCTCTAAATTCTTCGTCGGTAAAAGTGTGGTAATTCGCAAACTTTGGACTAATTGTCGTGCCAGTGCGAAAATGCTGCAAGGCAAATCTCTTCGCGCCCTTAACCAGCTCGCCAATCTTCTCAAAATCGCTAACTTCCAATTGCTCGCGGACAATCGTCGTACGGAATTCGTGATCAATTCCCGAATCAATCATCAACCGAACATTCTCCTTAATCGCTTCCAAATCAATCGGTCGCGCCGCAATTTCAACATATTTTTCCAGCGGACCTTTTACGTCCATCGCAATAAAGTCAATCAACCCCTCTTCAACCATTCCGCGAACTATATCTGGATGTGTGCCGTTGGTATCCAATTTAATATCAAAACCAAGTTTCTTAATCATCCGACATAATTCCGGCAAATCTTCATTTACCGTTGGCTCACCGCCAGAAATCACCACGCCGTCCAGCCGACCAACTCGCGATTTTAGAAATATCATCACTTCATCAACTGGAAGGCTCGGCGCCAACCGTTCAGGCAATACCAATTCAGGATTATGGCAATAACCGCAGCGCATATTGCAACCAGAGAGAAACAGAGCTGCCGCCACATGCCCTGGATAGTCCACGAGCGACAGCTTCTGAATTCCACCAATTGACACTTTAAGCTGCCGCGACGGCGCTAAGTCGCTGGTGTTCGGCGGCATCGTCATAATGCTCCCTCATTTCAAATTCCGCTTGCTTACCCTTATTCCATTGAGAAACTGGACGCAAGAAACCAACCACGCGTGAGTAAACTTCAGTCGCTTCACCACACTTTGGACATTCTGGATGCTCACCAACAATATAACCGTGATTCTTACAAATTGAGAAGCTTGGACTGAACGTGAAGTATGGCAATTTGTAATTTTCGCAAATCGTTTTCACCAATTTTTTCAAAGTTTGCGGATCATCCATGCGCTCACCCAAGAAGAAGTGAATTACCGTGCCGCCCGTGTACTTGGTTTGCAAATTGTCCTGAAGATCCATCAACTCGAACAAATCGTCCGTGTAGTTAACCGGCAAGTGGCTAGAGTTGGTATAAAACGGACATTTAACTTCCGCGCCAATTCCGTTAGCAAAATGTGCTCGATCTGGGAAGCTAGCTTTATCAAGTTGCGCCAATCGATACGTCGTGCCTTCAGCCGGTGTTGCCTCAAGATTGTAATTATTGCCAGTTTCCTTCTGATATTCCACCAAACGATCGCGCATAAAATCAAGCGTCTTCTCAGCAAAAGCCTTACCTTTTTCCGTGCCAATATCAACGCCCAAC
>CAUTMO010000019.1:0-3955 GCA_963539815.1 uncultured Candidatus Saccharibacteria bacterium
GAGCCTCCTCGTTAGGAAAAAGAACCTTCTTTTTCGTTTGACGTTTGATTTCTTTATTAAGAGACTTAATGAGTTTTGTCGAATAAATGCTATGCCAAATCTGGTAAGGAAACTGATTTCAGCAATCATACGCGTCAATACTACGAACCAACGCCAAAAAAATTCAGTTAAGCTTATTGTTTGTAGATTCGTGGTTTCCCTTTTTAATCTTAATTAAAATATCTCCCCAGCGTTACTGTATCACCAACCCGCGCCTCGCGTGTCGTCTTCAAGTTCGTCACAATATAGCCAATTTCGCCAGTTTCAAGCGAAGGGTCGGGCTGCATGGCTGGGTTAAGATGACCAACTTCCAGAGCTAGTCCATTTGCGCCAGTCGCCATCATTCGGATAGACTCACCCTTTTTAATTCGCCCATCAACCACCCGCACGTATAAAATCACGCCACGATAATCATCATAATAACTATCGAAAATCAGCGCCCTAGTTGGACCATAAACCTCGCCAACTGGCGCCGGGATTCGCTCAACAACCGCATCCAAAACCTTATCTACGTTTTGACCAGTTTTAGCAGAAATATGAATAATCTCGCTCTCGTCACAGCCCAACAAATTAATAACTTGTCTGGATACGCGCGGTATGTCGGCGGCCGGCAAATCAACCTTATTCAGGACTGGAATAATTGTCAAATCCTGCTCCATCGCCAGGTAAACGTTCGACAATGTTTGCGCCTGAATTCCCTGGCTAGCATCAACCACCAATATCGCACCCTCGCAAGCCTGCAAACTACGCGAAACTTCATAGCTAAAATCAACATGCCCCGGAGTGTCAATCAAATTCAGATCGATATTTTTATATCGCATTCGCACCGGCGCCAACTTAATAGTAATGCCTTTTTCCCGCTCCAAATCCATCGAATCCAGCAACTGCGACTTCATCTCGCGCTTTTCTACCGTCCCAGTCATCTCCATCATTCGATCAGCCAGTGTAGACTTGCCGTGATCAATATGAGCAATAATACAAAAATTCCGAATATTTTCCATTAGCCCTTAAACTCCAATCGTCCAAATAACACTTTCTTCAATCGTGCAAGAATCGGGTCAATTTCTGGCAATTTTAGCCACTTTGAAGCCGCGGCATACGCGCCAAAACTGACCAATGAAATGATAACGAATTTCGGAAAAGCGCTAAAGAAGCTGTCGTCATGGTAACGAAATGGCAAAACCAACACACCAATATAACAAACTACACCCGTAACAATTCCAGCGAGTATCATCTTAAAAATCGCTCGCACAAACGTCATGTCGAATAATTTTGGCATTTGACGATTCATAACCGCCAAAAGCACAACCACCTCCAAAACTGCCACTGTCGATTGAGCCCAGGCCAATCCATATGCGCCCATTTTCAAAACCATCGATAGAACAATTGCTAAGATAATGTTCAAAGTAATCGAGAAAATTGAAATATACAGCGGAGTTTTCGTATCTTGGCGGGCGTAAAATGCTCGCGCGGCCATGTGATAAATAGTCCTAAATAAAATCGCCACGACCAAACAGCCCAAAATTCCCGCGATTAGTGGAACACCACCATTACTAATAAAATGCACAACGTATCCCCTGGTAAAGAAAATCACCACCGACACCGGAAGTGCCATCCAAAAAATAATTCTCAGCAGGGAACGCAGGTCTTTTTGAAATAGGTCATCTCGACCTTCACCCAAATGCTCAGTTAATTGTGGAAAGGCGGCATTTGAAATCGCCACACCAATAAGGTTAATCGGCATCATATGAAGAGTTAAAGCCTGTTGGTACGCCCTAACCGTTCCATCGACCAGGCGCGAGGCTAAATTGACCTCAACCAAGCTAACCACATAATCCATACCCTGATCAACCGAACGTGCTGGCAGCAAAGATAGGACTTTTCTAAAACCCTTGTTTCGCCAATAGATTTTGAAATTGTAATCAAACCCAAGTCCAGCCAAGCCAACCGCACTGACGATCAATTGCAGGAACGAACCCAAAACCACACCCAATGCCACACCCATAATGCCACCATCAAAAATCTGCCAGCCGAATAAATTGACGCCACCAGTAAACCACACCGTACCGATAATAATACCGACGTTATACAGCATTGGCGCCAGCGCACAGAACATAAATCGCCCAACCGCTTGCTGAATACTAGCAATCACCGCTGCAACCGCAAAGATAAACGGATTCACCGCGATCACCTGCATCATACTGACCGCCAAAGCATGACCAGACTCACTCAGACCAGGCGCGATTAAATACTTCATCAACGGATCGGCAAAGATAATAATCAACACCGACGCCACCATGGTTATTAGCGCCATAAAATTGATCATGCTAGAGCTAATTTGCCAAGCCGACTGCTTATTGCCCTTGACCCAGCGCTCATTAAAAACTGGAATGAACGTCACACTAAGCGCACCGGAAACCAGCACTGCAAACATAAAATCTGGCACCATAAAAGCTGCCGTATAGGCATCCAGCCCAACAGGATATCCTGCCGATACTCCATTTTTACTTGGCATATAGGCGGAGTTAAGCAGACGATCACGGAAAAACCCCAGCAAGCTCGACAGTAACGTCGAGCTAGCCATAATCGTAGCAGCCAATTTAACATTAAGCCGCTGATTTATTTTCGTAACTGTACTACGAACGCGCCCCATATTATTTTACGAATGCAGTTTAGCTTCTTTTGGTAACTTAGTGCCTTTAAGAATCTCGTCAACCTCAGATTCTTCCAGAGTTTCTTCCTTCAATAGAGCCTCGGCCAACTTATCAAGGAACGAACGATTCTCTTTCAATACCAACATTGCACGATGTTTAGCTTCGGTAATCAATTGCGCGACTTCCTCATCAATCATCTTCGCAGTCTCATCAGAATACGGACGCTCTCTGGTCATTTTATCGAACATCAAGCCGCCGTTATCTTCATGGAATACTTGATCGCGCAAGCCCTTGCCCATTCCTTGCTCAATCACCATATCACGGGCAATTTCAGTCGCTTTTCGCAAATCCGAGCCAGCTCCAGTAGTGATTCCGTCATCGCCGTAAATCAATTGCTCAGCGATTCGTCCGCCCATTGCCCGAGCCAAAATATCTTTAAACTCGTAAATATTTGTGTAGCTCTTATCTTCTGGCGGCAAGAACCATGTTACTCCACCAGTACCGCCACGTGGAATAATCGTAACCTTGTGGACTGGGTCAGAATCAGGCAAGACGTGACCAACAATTGCATGGCCAGCTTCGTGATAAGCAGTCAACTCTTTCTCGTGATCGTTCATTATCTTAGTCTTGCGCTCTGGACCAATTGCCACACGCTCAAACGCCTCAGTTAATTCGTCATTTGAGATCTTCTTCTTGTTGCGACGAGCGGCGATGATCGCAGCTTCATTAGCCATATTTGCCAAATCCGCACCAGATGAGCCAGCGGTTTTTGCCGCCAATTTATCAAGATCAACAGTTTCATCAGTTGGCTTTTTCTTAAAGTGAACTTTCAGGATTGCCTCACGATCTTTGCGCTCTGGTAATGTAATATTCACACGTCGGTCAAATCGTCCAGGGCGAAGCAAAGCCGGATCCAAAACATCCGCGCGGTTGGTTGCCGCCAAAACAATAACATTCGTTTCGCCATCAAATCCATCCATTTCCACCAAAATCTGGTTCAGAGTTTGCTCACGCTCGTCATGACCGCCGCCCATACCAGAGCCACGCTTACGACCCACGGCGTCAATCTCATCAATGAAGATAATACATGGAGCATTTTTCTTAGCCTTTGAAAACAGATCTCGCACTCGGCTAGCACCAACACCAACAAACATTTCCACAAATTCAGAACCGGAGATTGAGAAGAACGGCACACCAGCCTCGCCAGCAACAGCTCGGGCTAGCATCGTCTTACCCGTACCAGGATTACCGACTAATAATAC